>JAFTPJ010000100.1 GCA_017463405.1 Clostridia bacterium | reverse complement strand
CAGCTACCGTATCTGTCTGTGTTTGGTAACGATTATCCGACGCCCGACGGTACCGGCGTGCGTGACTATATCCACGTCGTCGATCTGGCACGGGCACATCTGAAGGCGCTGGAGCGCGCTGTAAAGGTGCACGAGGTTGAGTATTTCAATATCGGAACCGGTGTCGGCTACTCCGTCCTGGATATCGTCAAGGCATATGAGAAGGCAACGGGACTGGATGTGAAATACAAGATCGTCGATCGCCGTCCCGGTGACGTAGCAACCTGCTACGCGAATCCTCAAAAGGCGTATGAGGTGCTTGGCTGGAAGGCAGAGAACGACATCAACGATATGTGCCGCGATCTGGCAAATTGGATGAAGAAGAATCCCAATGGATATGAAGGAGAATAAGGAATGATTACAAAGCAATATTTCGGAACACTTGATGACGGACGTGACGTATACACCTACACGATGAGAAATGAGGCGGGCATGCTCGCGCGCATCTGCGATTTCGGCGGTACGATCATGGAGCTCCGCGTTCCCGATAAATTCGGCAGAATAGCGGATATCGTCGAGGGTTACGATTCGATCCGCGACTATGTGCTCGATACCTCCTACATCGGCGCACTCATCGGACGTACGGGAAATCGTATCAACAAAGGCATATTTTATTTGGATGGCAAAAAATACGAAATTTTTCAAAACAACAACGGGAACTCGCTTCACGGCGGTAAGATCGGCTTTTCGCATAAAATCTGGAACGTTAAGGCGGAGGACGGCACCGAGCCCAAGCTGACTCTGACATTAGTCTCTCCCGACGGTGACGAAAATTATCCCGGTACGCTCAATGTGACCGTGGTTTATACATTGCTCAAGTCCAATGCGCTTTCCATTCATTACGAGGCGACTACAGACAAAAAAACGATTGTCAACCTGACCAATCACGCATATTTCAATCTTGCGGGGTACGCCTCCGGAAAGATTCTGGATCATGTCCTGCAAATCGATGCCGATGCCTATCTGCCCGTAGATGAAGGGCTGATTCCCACGGGTGAGATCCGCTCGGTGGAGAGCACGCCGTTTGATTTCCGCGAGCCCAAAACGATCGGTAAAGATTTTGAGGCTTCCGGCGGATATGATCACTGCCTATGCTTTACGGGCGGAGCCACAAAGGAGCCGGTTCTGCGCATCGAGGTTTACGAGCCCAATACAGGAAGACTGATGCAGGTTTATACCGATCAGCCCTGCGTGCAGTTCTATTCGGGTAACTTCCTCAAGGATCCCGAATTTCCGCTTAAGGGCGGATATCCGCAAAACGTGCAGGCGGCATTCTGCTTGGAGACCCAGAAGATGCCCGACTCCATCAATCACCCCAACTTCACCGATACGGTACTCAATCCCGGGGAGACCTATACGCACACGACGATTTACAGCTTCTCCGTAAAATAACATTCATTTTCGCCGCATCCAATGCCTTTCATCGGATGCGGCGTATGGCTTTCGGTGCATAATTATATGATTTCGTTCATAAATTGCTGTGAGGTGATGAATATGAAAAAAATTCTCTTCAGACTGACGGCAATTTTGATGTCCGTTACTTTTTTGTGGTGCGGAATTTGTACCGCCTCTGCGGAGTCGACCGATTTGGAAACCGTATCCGATCTCGGTGTTGAGGACGGCTCTCTGAATTTGAATTGCAAAAGCGCAATTTTGATGGAAGCGACGACGGGAGCGGTGCTGTATGCGCAAAATCCGGATGAGGCGTTACCGCCCGCATCTGTCACGAAGATTATGACTCTGCTTTTGGTCATGGAAGCGATCGATTCAGGTACGGTTCATATGGAGGATCCGGTTACGGTATCTGCCAATGCGGCATCGATGGGCGGTTCGCAGGTTTATCTCAAGGAGGGCGAGCAGATGAGCGTTGAGGATATGCTCAAAAGTGTCGTGATTGCTTCTGCCAATGATGCCGCGGTTGCACTGTCCGAGCATATTGCGGGGACCGTGCCGTCCTTTGTGGATAAAATGAACGCCAAGGCAAAATCACTCGGCATGACCTCGACCGTGTTTGAAAACGTGACAGGACTTGACGACACCGCCGAAAACCATCTGACCAGTGCCAGAGACATCGCATTGATGTCCCGCGCGTTGATTGCCCATCCGACGATCCTGAATTACAGCTCGATCTGGATGGACAGTATACGAAACGGGGAATTCGGTCTGACCAATACCAACCGTCTGGTTCGCTTTTACAAGGGGTGTACGGGACTGAAAACAGGCTCTACATCCAAGGCGGGTTTTTGCGTCAGCGCAACCGCAGAGCGGGACGACTTTTCTTTGATTTGCGTGATTATGGGAGCGGAATCGAGAGATATCAGAAATGCAACGGCGACCCAGCTGCTCGACTGGGGATTTTCCAACTATGCGCTGTACCGCAGTGAGGAGGGAAGCATTGCGCCGATTCGTTTAAGCGGCGGCGTAAAAAATGAGTGCGCACTCTCCTATCCCGCATTTTCCAAGGTGGTGCCAAAAAGTGAAATTTCATCCGTCGAAAAGAGGCTTGATGT
>JAFTPJ010000099.1 GCA_017463405.1 Clostridia bacterium | reverse complement strand
GCACGGAGACGCTTCCATTTATGAAACGCTGGTTCGTCTGACACGCGGAAACGCAACCCTTTTGCATCCCCTGATCGATTCCAAGGGCTCCTTTGGTAAGCAGTATTCCTCCGAAATGAAGTACGCGGCAGCGCGCTACACCGAGTGCAAGCTCGATCCGATCTGCCACGAGCTCTTTTCGGGAATCGACAAGGATGCCGTGGATATGGTGGACAACTATGATGCAACGCTCAAGGAGCCGGTTCTGCTTCCCACCACCTTCCCGAATATTCTCGTTATGCCCAACATGGGTATCGCTGTCGGTATGGCGTCCAATATCTGCTCCTTCAACCTCGCCGAAATTTGCGACGGCACCATTGCGCTGTTGCGCAAGCCCAACCTCTCGGTTGACAAAATGCTGGAGCTGGTCAAGGCTCCCGATTTCTCGGGTGGCGGCGTGATCCTTTACGACAAGGAGGAAATGAGGAAAATCTACGAAACGGGACAAGGATCGGTCAAAATGCGCGCCCGTTATGTCTACGACAAGGCGAATAACTGCATTGATATCATTCAAATCCCCTACTCCACCACGATCGAGCTGATCCTTGCCAAGCTGACGACACTGTACAAGGAGGGCAAGATCAAGGAGATCACCGATTTCCGCGACGAGATTGACCTGAGCGGCTTTAAGCTGACGCTGGACATCCGCCGTGGCGTTGACCCCGATAAGCTGATGACAAAGCTCTTCAAGATGACCCCTTTGGAGGACAGCTTCCGCTGCAACTTCAACGTGCTCATCAACTCCGCACCTCGCACGATGGGGATCATCGAGATCCTCAACGAATGGGTCACGTTCCGCTTGGATTGCCTCAAGCGTGAGCTGAAATACGATTTGAAGAAGAAAAAGGACAAGCTCCATCTGCTCCAAGGCTTGGGCAAGATTCTGCTTGACATCGACAAGGCGATCCGCATCATCCGCAAGACCGAAAAGGAGGCGGACGTTGTTCCCAATTTGATGAAGGGCTTCGACATCGACGAGATTCAGGCAAACTTCATCGCCGAAATCAAGCTGCGTTACCTCAACCGCGAGTACATCCTCAACCGACTCGAGGAGATCAAGGATCTGCAGGCGGAAATCGCAGACATGGAAGAAACGCTGAAGGATCAGCTCAAGCAAAAGGCGCTGATCATCCAACAGCTCACCGAGATCAAAAAGAAGTACGGTCAGCCGCGTCGCACGCAGATCGTGGGAGCGGAAACCATCACCGAATACAAGGAGGAGGAGCATACCGAGAACTATCCCGCACGCTTTGTCCTCTCGCGTGACGGCTATTTCAAAAAGATCACCTTCCAATCCTTGCGTGGCAACGACGAGCAGTCCTTCAAGGACGGCGACGAGCAGCTTTCGATGATGGACGGTCAGAATACCGACAATCTGATCTTCCTGACCAATCAACAGCAGCTCTACCGCGCAAAGGCAGACGACTTTGACAACACCAAGGCATCGGCACTGGGCGACTATCTCCCCGTCAAGCTCCATATGGATCCTGATGAGAAGCCGATCCTGATGAATATTCAAAACAAATATCCTGAAAAGGAAAACCTCGTTCTTATATTCGAGAACGGAAAGGGTGTGCGCGTCTCGATTGCAAACTACGAGACCACGGGCAACCGCCGCAAGCTGACCTCCGCCTTCTCCAAAACCTCCCCCATTGTAGCGGCATTCTATGAAAAGGCACCGATGGAGATCATGCTGACCTCGTCCGACAACCGTGCAATCCTCATCAAGTCTTCGCTCATCCCGATCATGTCCACCCGTACCTCGGGCGGTGTCACGCTGATGTCCCTGAAAAAAGGCACGAATCTGGTCTCCGCCACGAACGATCCCGAAAAGATCCCAAGTGACGCCAAGGGATTGAAAAAGGTCAAAATTCCCGCTACGGGAATCCTGCTCTAAATCCATCAAGAAAGGAATACGCTTATGGCAAACAAAGAAAACAAATCCTCTCACTCCGGTGCAACAAGAGCCCTCGCACTGGCAATGGCAATCCTCGTCGCGTCGGGTGTGGTCGTGTATCTCGTCACGTTTCTGATCAATTTGTTCGGCGGTTGAGGAGCCTTTAGAGGCTTTTTGAAAAAATATCCTTAAAAAATATAGAATCTTATTGACTTTGAAAAAAAAATGTGCTATAATATAACATGATAAAATCTGTTTTGGAGGTAACTATCATGAAGCATATCGAAACCATCGAAACCCGTAACCTGTGCGAGAGCGCAAAGAACGGCGGCTGCGGCGAGTGCCAAACCTCTTGCCAATCCGCATGCAAGACCAGCTGCGGTATCGCTAACCAGCAGTGCGAGAACAAGGAAAGCAAATAATCGCTTCCCTAAAAATGCCGCCTTGAAGGCGGCATTTTTAATGCAAATTCCAACATGAGGAGTAATTTTATGATACATCAATATCAGCTTGGCGGATATAACATCGTTCTGGATTCCTGTTCGGGCTCGGTCCACGTGGTGGATGAGGTCGCGTACGATATCATCGCTCTCTATGAAAAAGAAGGTCGCGAGTCCATTATCGCCGCCATGAATGAAAAATACGCAGACCGCGAGGATATTACCCCTGCAGATGTCGATGAATGCTTCGAGCAGGTGGAATCTCTGAGGAAATGCGGTAAGCTCTTTGCCCCCGACACCTTTGCGGGCATGGCGGGACACCTGAAGGAAAAGACTTCGGGCGTCGTCAAGGCACTCTGTCTGCACATCGCACACACCTGCAACCTCAACTGCGCATACTGCTTTGCAAGTCAGGGCAAGTATCACGGCGACAGAGCCGTGATGAGCTTTGAGGTCGGAAAGCAGGCGCTGGACTTTTTGGTTGCCAATTCGGGAACGCGCCGCAATCTGGAGGTCGATTTCTTCGGCGGCGAGCCGCTGATGAACTTTGACGTCGTCAAACAGCTAGTGGCTTACGCGCGTAGCATCGAAAAGAAGCACAATAAGAATTTTCGCTTCACGCTGACCACAAACGGCGTGCTCATAGACGATGATGTAATCGATTTTGCCAACCGCGAGTGTAGCAACGTCGTCCTCAGCCTCGACGGCAGAAAAGAAATTCACGACCGCTATCGCGTCGACTTTTCGGGCAACGGAAGCTGGGAAAAGATCGTTCCCAAGTTTCAAAAATTCGTCGAGGCGCGCGGCGGCAAGAACTATTATATACGCGGCACATTCACGCATGCAAACCCCGATTTTCTCAAGGATATTCAGGTCATGCTCGATCTCGGTTTTACCGAATTGAGCATGGAGCCTGTGGTCTGCGCGCCCGGTGACCCATCCGAGCTGACCGCGGAGGACCTCCCTATTGTGCTGGAGCAGTATGAAAAGCTCGCAGAGCTGATGCTGGAGCGCGACCGCGCGGACAAGCCCTTTACCTTCTATCATTATATGATTGATCTGATGGGCGGCCCCTGCATCTACAAACGCATCTCGGGCTGTGGCTCGGGAACCGAATACATGGCGGTCACACCGTGGGGTGACCTTTACCCCTGCCATCAGTTTGTCGGCGAGGAAAGTTTCAAGCTGGGCGACATCTGGAGCGGTGTTACCAACACCGAACGGCAGTGTGAGTTCGCCTCCTGCAACGTCTACGCACGCCCCGATTGCAAGGATTGCTGGGCAAAGCTGTACTGCTCGGGTGGTTGCGCGGCAAACGCATACCACGCAACGGGAAGCGTCACGGGCGTTTACAAATACGGCTGTGAGCTCTTCCGTAAGCGCATGGAATGCGCCATTATGGTGGAAATCGCGCGCACGCTCGCAAGAAAGCAAAAATGAATACCCCCATCTGTGATTTCGTAAAACGGTATGCGGACAGCGGCACACACCGTCTCCACATGCCGGGACACAAGGGCGTCGGCGCACTCGGCTGCGAGCCGTTGGATATTACGGAGATTCGGGGTGCGGATAGCCTTTATGAGGCAGACAGCATCATTGCCGAAAGCGAACAAAACGCAAGCTTCCTGTTCGGAAGCAAAACCTACTACTCGACCGAGGGATCGTCGCAATGCATCCGTGCCATGCTCTATCTTTGTACGCTGTTTGCAAAAGAACACGGCACGCAGCCGTCCATCCTCGCCGCACGCAATGCGCACAAGACCTTTCTCGGCTCGGCAGCGCTACTGGATTTTGATATCGAATGGATCTTCCCTGCAAACAGCGATTCGTATCTCTCCTGCACGGTCGATCCCGCCATTTTGGAGCAACGTCTCATGCAGAACGCGCCGACAGCGGTGTATCTCACCTCCCCGGACTATCTCGGAAGCATGGCAGACATACGTGCGATTGCAGACGTTTGTCACCGCCACGGTGTGTTGTTGATTGTGGACAATGCACACGGCGCCTATCTGAAATTCTTACCCGCATCACAGCACCCGATTGACCTCGGTGCCGATCTGGTCTGCGATTCGGCACACAAAACACTTCCCGTGCTGACAGGAGGGGCGTATCTGCATCTTGCACCGACGCTCCCTGCGTTTTTTGCGGCACATGCCAAGGCAGCGCTGTCGCTGTTCGGATCAACCAGCCCATCTTACTTGATTTTACAATCGTTGGACGCGGCAAACCCTTATCTGGCGGAGGACTATCCGCATGCGTTGTCCGCGTTTGTACCGCAGAGCTTACAGCTTTACAACCATCTGAATGTACACGGCTACACAACCATTGGTGACGAGCCCTTGAAGCTGACGTTACAGACCAAGCCCTACGGCTACACGGGCGTGCAATTTGCCGACCTGCTGCGAAAGAGGCACATCGAATGTGAATTTGCAGATCCGGATTTCGTCGTACTGATGCTCACGCCGACGCTTGGGACCGACGGCTTGCGGTATTTGGAAGAAGCGTTCCTCTCGATTCCGCAAAAGACGGCACTGATATCAGCCCCGCCGCGCACGTCGCATCCGCAAAGAAAAATGTCTGTACGCGACGCCATGCTTTCCCCCTGCGAAACGGTAGACGCCGAAAAAACGCTCGGGCGTGTGCTTGCCGCCGCCACCGTTTCTTGCCCGCCCGCGGTTCCCGTCGCGGTATCGGGCGAAGTAATCGACGAACGGGCATTGGAATGTTTCCGCTACTACGGAATCGACACCTGCTGTGTCACCAAAGCATAAATCCGTGCCGTCACGACGTGCTTTTATAAAAAAGAACAAGCGGTTGCTCTTTACCGAAAGGTATCGGGCAACCGTTTGTTTTTTCGTTTATGATCAATGCAACTCACACCTTCGGATACGCCTGTGGATCCGCCAGCACCATGTGCAGAATCTCCTCAAAGGACATCCATTCCACACGGTCGGACAGATGGAGATTGACACGGCGCCCGACCTCGTCCAGTACGCGCAGTCCCGTGTAAAGTCCGTTGGAGGCGAGGCTCTGCCAATGCGTGATCAGAATCGGATAACCGCCCGTTTCCAGCACACGCAGAATCTCCCCATTGCGACCGTCGGCAGTAATCAGCGCATCAGCAATACCGTTGACGTATTCCGTGCTCGTGTCGGTTGAATCGATCGTCTGCCAGATCACGTCGCGCGTTGTCGCGGGAATCGAGACCAGTGTCCTGCCGTCCTCCTCCAGCGCCACCCACGGCTTTGCATCAGGTACGTCGCGGCGCGCTCGGAGACAATACCAAGCAACGTCACTGTTGTTGACCTCCTTGACCGCACGGGAAATCGCATGCACATATTCGTCTTCGACCTTGATACCGAAATCCCACGGCGAAGTCAATCCGATGGCTTCAATGCCCACTTCCCGTAGAATGGAAAGCGCGCATGCGATGTATGGCGTGAGCGTGGTGCGGTCCTGCAAAAACGACCATTCGTTCTCGCGGATATCCAGTGCCCGACCGGTGGCAAGATCGACCGCCTTGTGATGTGTCAGCACCTCCGGACCGACCGTAAAGGCGGGTATCACACGCCGTTTGACGATATCCAGCCATTCGTCCACCACGCGCTGATCCACGCCATCCAAGCCACGGACAATATCGCCCTTGTTGCCCGGCATTGGAACGACGCTGAATTTTCCCTTCAT
>JAFTPJ010000098.1 GCA_017463405.1 Clostridia bacterium | reverse complement strand
GCAGCCACCACCCGCGGCGTTATCAAGCTCCTCGTCGGAAAGTTCGCCCGCTTTGTTAAGCTCGGCGAACGCCTTTGCCGCCTGTTCTGCGGAAAGCTCGATATTTTCCGCCTTTGCCATTTCAAGCAGTTCTTCTGCCGATTTTGCCGTTTTTGCTTTTTCTAAAAGCTCTTTTGAGATATTCATAACTATGTCCTCCAATATTTTTTATTTTTCGACTCTCGGTTCCCACCTCAAATCGTCTTTCACTTATTTATACTGTCGATTTTTAGAGTTTGTAATTTTTTCAAAAATCGAATCCGCTTACGGCTGTTCGATTCCGGTCTGAGGAACCTCATCTTCGGCGCCGCCCTCTAAATATCTAACCCTATAGCCCGGGCAATAACAGCCGCGATGCGTATAGATATATTTTCCGATAATAACAGCTCTTTTGGTTGTCGAGAAGATATTATATGCCTCGACCTCTTGACCGATTTCATACAGAAATACTACATCCTCTTTGTTCTCTGCTGCACCGCTCGGAGAATATTTGCTGCATCCGCCGGCAACGTTGTCCAGCTCCTCGTCGGACAGTTCGCCGTTCTTGTTCAGTTCTTTAAACGCCTTTGCAGCTTCTTCTTCGGTCAGTGCGATGTTTTCCGCTTTTGCCATTGCCAGCAGTTCCTCTGCCGATTTCGCTGTTTTTGCCTTTTCCAAAAGTTCTTTTGAGATGTTCATTTTTAAATACCTCCCAATAATTTTTTTGTTTGCGATTCTCTCAAATCGTCTTACACTTGTTTATACTGTCAATCTCCCGTTTTTGCGAAAAATCACTTGATTTTTTTGAAAATTCTCTTAGTGATCAAGCCGTTGCCGCTCCACAAGCTCATAAAAATTGCCTTTCTTTGCGATCAGTTCTTCGTATGTACCGTCCTCCACGATCTTTCCGCCGTCCAGCACGATGATTCTGTCGCACTGCTTTATGGTGGAGAGGCGGTGGGCTATGACGATTCGGGTACATTTCAGAGAGTCAAGAGCCTCGGACACCTTTTTCTGTGTGATGTTATCAAGTGCGCTGGTCGCCTCGTCGAACATCAGGATCTTCGGATTGGGCGCAACTGCGCGCGCGATCATCAGCCGCTGTTTCTGTCCGCCGGAAATGCCGCCTGCCCCTTCGGAAATGATGGTATGCATCCCCATGGGCATCGCGCGGATATCGTCCGCAATGTCGGCGATCTCTGCCGCCTTCCACGCATCGTCCACCGAAAGATAGGGCGCAGATATGATGATATTTGAATAAATATCACCCTGAAACAGCTTGCCATTCTGCGTAACCACGCCGATTCTTTTGCGGAGAGACTTCAGGTCAAGCGTACCAATATCCCTGCCGTCGTAGTAAATTGCACCCTTCTGCGGCTTCTCAAAGCCGAGAAGAAGGCGAAGCAATGTGGATTTTCCGCACCCGGTTTTTCCGACAATGGCAACATACTGACCGGGTTTGATCTTCAAACTCAAATCATCCACGACAAGCGGTGAATGATCCTCGTAACGGAAGCTGACATTGGAAAGTTCAATGCCGCCCGATATCTTCGTCACGATGTGTTTTCCCTCGGAAATTTCGGGTTCGGCGTCCATGATAGGCTTTGCCATGTCAATTACCGGCTTTATCCTTGCCGCGGTGAGTGCAATGCCCGCAACGCTCATGAGTGCCCCGGAGAGCATACCGTATGCCGCATTGAACGCCGTGTAGTCGGCAACCGAAACGCCACTTTGCACGGCAAAAAAGTACATCACGATCGTGCTTGCAAGCGAGATGGCGGTGGATATCACGCCGTTGAACATAATAAACGGAGGTGTTCCGTAAGTGTACTTCGATTCTTCCGCGTATTCGTTCATCCACCGTGCGAACATTCTTTTTTCACTGCCCGAAAGCTTGATCTTCTGTACGCCCGTTATGATCTGATAGGTCATACCGCTCATCTTGCCCGAAAGCTCCATCTGCTTTTTGCTGATCTTCATCTGCGCAAGCGAACTGACGATTGAAAATGCCAGCGTGACAAGCGTGATGCACAGCGCGGGAATCACAAGCTCTTTGGCATATACAAAAATCTGCGTGATATATACGAGAGAGAAAATCGAAGTCAATCCGGTAGAAAGGAAGGTCTGCACCAGCGTCTGGCAGAGTGAGCCGATATATTGCGCCCTTGAAGTGATCTCGCCCGAGCTGTAATTCTTGAAGAAATCGGCGGGGAGTGAGAGGATTCTCGCCATGGTCGCTGCCTGAACCGATACATTCATCTCCGTATTGATCCGATTCATCAGCAGGGACTTGATCCCGCCTATCATAAGTAAACTCAGGCTTGTACAGACATAAAGCACGGCGATGGATAATAACAGTCTCGCGCTTCCGCTTTCAAGTACGTCCGAGAAGAGAATTTTTGTGATTTTCGGCGTGATCATTCCGACAAGGGTTGTGCAGAGCGTAAGAAATACAATGGAGACTTTTGTGGACAGCGAAGTGCTGCCTGATATGTACAGCATTAAATCGCGTATGCCGATTTTTCTGAGCGGAAAAGGCTTATAGAAACAGTACGCGTCCTCTTCCAAAAGCTCCTGCGTTTTGCGACCCAGCCTTACCCTTTTTTGCGTAGTCGGGTCGAAAAATCCGTATAGCCCCAACTTATCGGGCAGAAGCGCCACCGCCTCTCCCGTCTTTAATTTTCCGAGCATTGCGCCCGAGGCGTTCTTATACCAATTTTTCTCCAGCTTTACCGGACGGTACATGATTCCGTGTGGGCGGAAAAGGTACTCCATCTGATCATTCAGATCTTTGATCTCGGGAGGAATTTCCCGCGATTTAATATGAAAGAAAGCAAGTATCCCATCGAGCACACCTTTGATCTTTTCCCTGTCGTCCCCGAAGGAAAAACCTTTCTTTCCTTTTATAATTGCAGATACGTTCTTCAGCGAATCGTCAAGTGCCTCGTTGTCGCTGTCGCGCCGCATCTTTATCTGTTCTTCAAACCATCCCATGCGATACTCCTTTAATCGTTGGATACCAGCTGTGTATATTTGCCGCCCTTGGCGTATAATTCCTCGTGCGTACCTCGCTCCACAGTCACACCGTGGTCAAGCACGATGATCTCATCACAATCTCGTATGGTTGAGAGTCTGTGCGCCACAACGATGCAGGTGATTCCTCTGTCTTTCACGGCTTTGACAAGGTCGTATTCGGTCTTGGCGTCAAGCGCGCTCGTCGCTTCGTCCAGAATGATGATCGACGGGTCTTGCGCAAGCACTCTTGCGATTTCGAGTCTTTGACGCTGACCGCCCGAAAAATCCTTGCCGCCCTCTGCGATGCGATAATTGTAACCGCCGTCACGGTGCATGATCTCCTCGTGCAGCTGCGCATCCCTCGCCGCCAGGATCATCTCAAAGTCCTCGATCGAGTTGTCCCACATCTTGATATTATCTGAAATCGTACCTTCAAAAAGCGTGATTTCCTGATCGACTACCGCGAGCGAACCCGTGAACACGTCACGGTCTATTTCCGAGAGGTGCTTGCCGTCGTATAGGATCTCTCCGCTCCAGGGCTGATACAGTCCCGACACCAATTTTGATATGGTCGATTTTCCGCAACCCGATGTACCGACAAGCGCTACTCTTTGTCCGGGCTTTATATTGAGGCTGAAATCCTTGATGACGGGATCTGAAAGGCGAGAATAGCCGAAGGTTATGTTCTTGAGTTCGATATTGCCTTTCAGCTTTGCAAAACTCTCTTCTTTGACCTCGGTCTTGTAGCAATCGTCCTCACGGTACTCCATGACATCCTCGACACGCTCCATCTGCGTGCGCATTTCCTGTATTGTCTGACCTGCGGATATAAAGGTTGTAGCCGGTGCGCTGAAGGAAGAAAGTACTCCCTGAAACGCCATGATCATACCGACGGTAAAAGTCCCCTCCATTGCAAACCATACGCCGAGTGTCAGGACAACAATTCCCGTTATTGTTGAAACGACGGAAGGTATCATTCCGAGATACTGATTTATCTTTGCGTACTTGACCTTCTGCGCATTGACACTCGCCTGATAGCCTGCCCATCTTTCGAAAAATCCGTTTTCCGCGCCGCTTGCCTTGATCGTCTCAATCATCTCCACTCCGGCGACGGTTGCGCCTGCCAGCTTTCCCGAGTCCCTCATCGAAACGCGGGTGATATTGACGCGCTTTTTGGATATGATACTTGACATCCACGCATTGATCACGAGCGACGAGAGACCTACGAGCGTGAGAATCCAGCTGTACCGTATCATAACGACAAGATAAAACACCATCATGATCGCGTTCAGCGCGAGAGGCGCGAAGGTATTGACCACGCTGTTGGCAATGCCGGCGTTGGACCCCTGCCTGCCCTGGATATCGCCCGCAAGTCTTTGGGAGAAGAATTCCATAGGAAGGTGAAGCACCTTCCACATAAACGTGGAGCTGCCAATAGTTGCAAGCTTGCCATTGATTCTGTTGCTGTAATAGGTTTCAAGAGCAGAAATGACGAGTTGAAGTGCCGACATTGCCGACAGTGCGATAAGAAAAGGATAGAACCAATCGGGACTTTCATGCGTCAGGAGGCGGTCCATAAAAATACGCGAAAACGCCGGCGTGATCACCCCGATCAGCGCGGAAATGAGCGTCGTAAATACGACGAAAACAACGGCAACCTTTGCTCCGCTCAACCGTTTTACGGCAAAAGAGAGGACGCTTTTCCTCTTTCCGGAGGGAACAAAGTTTTCGTTCGGTTCAAACATCAAGCAGATGCCTGTAAACGACTTGTCGAAGGTCTCCATGGACACGGTATAATTGCCCTTGGCGGGGTCGTTGATGACAGCCTTTTTTCCCTTGAATCCGTCAAGCACGACAAAGTGATTGAAATTCCAATGAATGATGCAAGGAAACTTTCCGTGTTTTTTCAGGTCATCCGGCTCATACCGGTACCCCTTTGCGGTAAAACCGTAGCTTCTGGCGGCAACGAGAAGATTTTTCGCATTCGCACCGTCGCGCGACACGCCGCAATCGACACGGATCTGTTCAAGCGGTATCCATTTGTTGTAATACGCGCAAATCATCGCAAGGGACGCCGCGCCGCACTCCAGCGCTTCCATCTGCATGACGACGGGTACTTTCGCTACACCTTTTGTGAGCGGTTGCTTGATTTTCTGCTTTTTATTTTCCATACGTCGCCTCAGTTAAATACAAAATACAACGGTGACACACTGTCAGTGACGATCTGTGCCTTATACGCTCCGTTCGGCATATTTCCGTCTATTTGCACGATGTATACCCATTCTCCAATACTCAGCTCCCCTGTGTGTCTTGCGTATTCGCTGATTTCTTCGGTAACCGCCACAGGTTGTGCGCTCACCGATGTGACTTTATAAGTCTCGTCCCCTATGTATACACTCATATTTTCTTTGACAGCGGATAAATCATTCTCTTTTACATACAGTACCGTCTGTCCGTCCTGACTAACCGCCGCAACAGGCAATTTCGTTTCGAGTTTTCCGAAAACGCCCCAAACGCAAACGCCGATGAGCAGGATCACGATTGCCGCGAGTGCCATCCACACGCCGGGATTGGTGACCTTTATGTAATCGTTCAACTGTTCAGGCGACGACATTCTGTCAATGCTTTTTTTTCGGAAGATTTTATCGTTCATATCTTGGCTCCTTTATAAATGATTTGATTTTTATTATGCTCCTTGTGCCAGTGCCTTTTCCAATGACGCTTTTGTTAACGGTTCTTCTATGATCCCGGTAACCTCGTCAGGAGTCAAAAACGGAAAATCGTTTTTCTCTCCACTCGGCACGATTAGATAGGACAATACTCCCGGATGTTCCTGTCTGACAAACCGGATCAACTCCACTCCGCCCATTCTTTTCATATTAACATCTGCAAATAGCATGTCAATGTTATGATTAAACGAATATTTGCCTGCCATTAGCGAATCGGTCTCACGAATAATGTCGGCATCCGGAAATATGCTCGATAATCCGTTGCACAAGTTCTCCAG
>JAFTPJ010000097.1 GCA_017463405.1 Clostridia bacterium | reverse complement strand
GTGAAGATGTATTCCTGCATTTTGGGGTTCCATCTTCTGGTGTGGTGTCCGAAATGAACACCTGCTTCAAGCAACTGCTTGATAGAAATAACAGACATTTGAATGTCCTCCTTCGGTTTTTCCACCACCGCAACGCAGTTGCCATAACCGCATTCCGCGGCACCGATGCAACGCTCGTTCGGTGTGTGTATTTATATTCTTGGCGATTATCGCACAAGTGTTGATATTATACCATATAATAAATAGTTATGCAAGCAGTTTTTTCACTGTTTACAGTTTTTTTACATTTCAAAAGGGAAAGCGCTTTCCCTTTTGTCTCGGACACATACAGCAGGACATATCTGCAGGTGAAAGACGTACGAGAATCGTATCCTCACCGAAGCATTCGACCTTATGCCACGGAATGACGATATCGTCCTCACGACCGATCCCGAAAATTCCGTTACTGCCGGAAATCACAAGTGCCAATATTTTTGCATCCTCCCTGTCAAACTCAAAATCACAGGCATATCCGAGCCTTGCACCGTCACACAGATTGATGATCTCCAAGCGTCTCAAATCTGCAGTACTGCACCGTTTCATAACAAAAACCTTTCCTTCCGCTTCATAATTCAACAATATTATATGCGGAAGAAAAGGTTTACTTGGCTGTCCGCTTCAAAAAAGAAAACAAAAAGCGAATAAAAAGATACAGGATCGGCATCACGGGAAGCGATAGCAATGTCGGCAAGCTCCAATGCCCCAATCCGATTGTAGGGACAAGGAAAGACAGTGGAATCAGGACACCTATCGGCAAAAGGATTGCGAGTGCGGGGATATATGACGAAATACGGAAGGTGATCCCACCGATCCGGTAAACGGTAAGATACACAACGGTCAACTGCGACAGGATCAGCGATACGAATAAATAGGCAGATGCCGTCTCAACGCCAATCACACCGCACCACGTAAGAATCGCCGCATATAATACTGTTCCGCACGTGGAAACCGTAAGCGGAAGCCAATTGTCCTTTTTCAGGATCATCCTTTTGATGACATACTCATCAAAGCGTAACCGTCTGCGCAACCGATTTTGCGGAATCTGCATCGACAGAATCCAAATCAGCGAAATGATCTCGACAAAAAATCCGCTATATATCATTTGGAAGCCGTTTTGCACCCCCAGTCCAAGTATCAGCGACAGCATGCACAGCAACAGCCTTGTCAGCTGGGTGGAAAAAAGAACATCCAGAAGCAGACGCATACGCAGGCGGACGGTACGGCAATTGGAAAGGGTCTGTAAAATGGCGGAAAGACCGCCCGAAAAGCGTCCCGCACGGTGGATCAGAATATCCGCATGGCGGCGTATTACCTGTGAGCACCGTTTACTGTTCTCTTTTCCATCCTCCTCGAAGGCATCCGCAACCTGCTCCTCCATTTCTTCGCGGTGATAGGAGGTGGGATCACAGGAAATTACTAGCGGTGCGCCGCGCAACAGGCTTCTGTCCTCCGCATTTCCGATCAGAACTGCAACCCGTCGCCCCTGCGCAGACATACTTTGCATGGTACACAAAATTTCTTCCTCGGGATAACCGATAAAAATACGGCAATGCTCCAACATGCGACCGCGTATTCGGAAATCGGCATCGGACGCGACAACACGCTCTCCCGAAAGCTTTGCCGCAGATGCATAGGGCGACTCGTTCGCTTTCAGAAAAAAATACAACCTGACACCGCACTGCGTCAGCTCCTCCGCGACCGACGGAAGTACTGCCTGCATCTGCTCACGCTGTGCAACAATTCCGATCAGTGAAAGCGTCCCATCGCGACTCTGTCGAATCACGGCAACGGTTCTCGCAGACTCTGCATGCATATCCTTACAAAACGTGGCAAGCTCGCTCCGCAGCTGCGGTGAGATCGCACACATTTTTCCGCCGTCCTCATAGACGACACAACGATCGGTACGGCGCATATTTTCGGTAAAGAGCAGGCGAAACTCCCGATCCTTCATTTGCACGTCTACCGAATAACCGTCCTGCTCGTTTTCCTTATGAAAGGCCGTTCGCAACAGGCGGATCCGCATCGCCTCCTCATCATAGGCGCTTACGGAAATCAGCTCTGATAAAAAAACAGAATCGGGATACGCATATTGAAACTCCTCCGAAAGCAATCGGTTCAAGGAGTCGTGCAACAGCCAAAACGCCTCTCCCAACGGCTGTAGCAGCGGCTGTGCCGCCGCACTGTCCGGATGTAACACACCTCTGCCGATCATTGCTGCGTGAAAATGAGAAACACCGTCCGAGCTTGCGCGATGCCCTACAATCACAAGATCCGTAATCCCCGACAGTCGATCGGAGGCATTTGCGGATTTGATCACCGCGCAGTTCTCCGTCGGAAACTGATGCATACAGTCCACCCGACCGTAGCTCTCCACCAATCGGAAATACAGCATCAGAATCGACGGAGATGAGGCGCCGCAAAGAATGCACAGTGGCAAAAAAATATCGATAGTCCCTATACTTTTCGGAGAGAGCAGCATTCCGACGACGGTCAAAACAATCAACAGCACCAGCATCAAAAAGCCGTACAAACGCAAAAATGGCTTTAAATCCGACAAAATATCCTTCACATGCGCCGACCGTCCCACCTCATCGGGAATATTCATGCTTTCCATCGCACCGATAAAGGTAAATGCACCCGTTTCAACCGCAATCGCACGCGCTTCGCCGTCGAGAATTTCCGAAGCCCCGTAAATCATATTCTCAAAATTCGGAGACACCTCGCCCGTAGCATACGGATACAGCGTATCGGCTTTTTTTGCCAAAAGGCGGTACATTGGATGCCCGTTATCGTCCGGCATCAATGTCAAGACGCGCAAATTGAGCGCCGACAATAGACGGCAATCGCAAGGAACGATATCCCCCTTCCGTAAAATCAACAAATCTCCCCGTACCACGCGGCGCGCTGAAATGCGAATCATTTTTCCTTCCCGGACCACGTTTACCATGGGAATCCGATATTTTGAAATATGATTTTCGTTTCGATATACTCTTTGCAACAGAAAGGCAACGGCGGACGTACAGATGAGAAGAACGATTACAATCGAAAAAAAGGAGCTCGGTGACAAAAAAAACGCGGAAAGCAGGATTGCTCCGAGCATCAGCAAAAATGAAGAGTCCCGCAAAGGAGAATGAGTTTTTAACGTATCCGAGCGTTTTTTGGTATCAAACAGCGTATTGGCACCCTGTTTTTTGAAACGCGAACGAGCCGCCTTGCGGGAAAGCCCGCAGGCGGCATTGGTATGCAATTGTCCGACAACAGCCTCTGCCGTCATCTGATGCCATTTTGCATTCCGTTCGTTCATAAAAGCTCCTTACATGCAGGAAACCGTCAGCGTATTCTCTGACGCATCAATCTTTGCAACAGAGAATGCATGCGCATAATCCGCAATAATCAGCTCCGCCAGACGGTCCTCGACCTCCTTTTGTATATACCGACGCATATTACGAGCACCGAATTTACGCGAGTAAGAATGCTCGGCAATCAGCGACAGCGCCGCGTCCGTATAAGTCAGCGAAATACTCTTTTCCGCCAGAGAAAGCTTCAATTCGCCCAACAGAATATCCGCGATCCGCACAAAATCGGACGTATCCAGCTGACGGAAGGTAATGATCTCATCCACACGGTTGATAAACTCCGGGCGCAGGAAGGATTCCAGTGCCTTTTGTGTCTTCCCTTCCTCCGCACTTCCCTCCAAAGAGGAAAATCCTGCAAGCGCCGTCGTACGGTCGGAACCTGCGTTGGTCGTCATCACGATCACGGTATTTTCAAAATTGACCGTTTTTCCGCGCGCATCGGTAATCCGTCCGTCGTCTAGAATCTGCAAAAGGATATTCAGCACATCAGGATGCGCCTTTTCGATCTCGTCAAACAGCACGATCGAATAAGGCTTACGGCGAATCTTTTCGGTCAACTGCCCTGCCTCATCATACCCGACGTATCCGGGAGGCGCTCCGATGATACGGGAAACCGAATGTTTTTCCATGAACTCTGACATATCCAAACGGATCAAGGTCTCGGGAGAGTGGAAAAGCTCCGATGCCAACGTTTTGACAAGCTCGGTTTTTCCGACACCCGTTGGTCCTGCAAAAATGAAAGAAACAGGCTTTCTTTTATACGCAATTCCCGCACGGTTGCGCTTGATTGCCCTTGCAACCGCCTCCACTGCACGGTCCTGACCGATAATGCGTTTTTTCAGCTTTTCCTCCAGCCGATCGATCTGTTCAAATTCATTTTCGGTAATATTGGTTGCTGGAACACCTGTCCAAAGCTCGATGACGGTAGCAATCTCGTTTTCGGTCAAGGTGACCTGCTTGGTCTCGGGCTCGATTTCAGCCAACCGCTCGGAAAGCTTCAATTCCTCCGCGCGAATCTTGGCAATCTCCTCATAGCGATTTTGCTCTACCGCCTCATTCCCTGCAATCTCTGCCTCCAGTCCTTCACGCTTCTGCTTCAAATCCAGCAAACGGTCGCGAATCCGATAGGATTCATTGATCACAGCAGAGGACAGCGACAGCGCACTCGCTGCTTCGTCTAAAAGATCAATCGCCTTATCGGGAAGATACCGATCGGTGATATAACGCTCCGAGAGGATCACCGCACGACGAAGCACCGCTTCGGGCACAACCACACCGTGAAACTCCTCATAATAATGCTTGATTCCGCCCAGCATTTTCACCGTCTCCTCCACGGAGGGCTCATTGACGGTGACAGGCTGGAAGCGACGCTCCAATGCGGAATCCTTTTCGATATATTTGCGGTATTCATTCAGTGTCGTAGCTCCGATGATCTGCACCTCGCCGCGTGAGAGCGCGGGCTTGAGGATGTTCGCGGCATTCACGCTTCCCTCTGCCTCACCTGTACCGACAATATTGTGCACCTCGTCGATCACCAAAATGGCATTTCCGACCGTATGCACCTCGTTGAGCAACCCCAGAATGCGGGATTCGAACTGTCCGCGGAACTGTGTTCCTGCAACCAGTGCGGTCATATCAAGAAGATAAATTTCCTTCCCTTGCAGCTTGTAAGGAACGTCGCCCGCCGCGATCCGTATTGCAAGGGCCTCCGCAATGGCGGTCTTACCGACACCGGGTTCACCGATCAGACAGGGATTGTTTTTCTGTCTGCGGCAAAGAATCTGGATGATACGCGACAGCTCACGATCACGTCCGATGATACGATCCAGCTTGCCGTCGCGGGCATACTGCGTCAGATTTCGGCTGTAGGTCGGCAGAAATTTCAGCTTTTTATCTTCCTTTTCTTTTTTCTTTTCACCGCCCTTTTTTTCATTCTCCGAAGGAGGATTGGCAGGAGTCGGCTTCTTTTCTGCGTTGGCAAAAAATCCCGAATCGCGGAACAGCTTCGGAAGATCTATGGCAGGTGCACCGCCATCTTCCTTGTCATCACAATCGGAGGGTGTCTCATTCTGTATCAGCATGGAATTGATCTCATTCTCGGCATCCTCCATCTGCTCCGGCGAAATACCGAGCTGTCCCATGACATTTCCGACAAGATTATCGACGGGGACCCCCATATCCTTCGCACACTTCAAGCATAGTCCCTGTGTGGTTTTTGCACCGTTTTCCATTTTTGTAACAAAAATAACCGCCATACGCTTATGGCATTGTGAACACATTACCATTGTAGGTTTTTTCCGAATTATCTCGGATCCTTTCTTTCTTTTCAGAAAAGCCCACCGACAGCGGCAGGCTTTTTCGGGGATTGTTTTATTTGATTAAGATACCAGATTTCCAACGTCGAAAATTCCGAATATCTGCAACAAGCCGGAATCTCCGAAGAACTTAACAAGCACAGAGGAGGTATAGATCTCGTCATTTCCAAAGAACAGCTTGATCACAGACGAAACAACAATCATCAGCAAAGCCGCTGTCAAAGCCCCCCAAACACCACCCAGAATGTGGTTTGCAAGTCCCAAAAATGCAATCTTATCGATCAGCTTTGTCAAAAGCCATGCCACGACGGTCAAGCCGACAAGTGCAAGAGCAAACACCAGAATATAGCCCAACACATTGGAGATGGCGTTCGAAATCGGATCGGCAATGCCCGTGGCGACAGATTCCACAAGTGCCTCTCCTGACTCCTGCGATGTCGAATTTGCGATCGTCTGACGCAGCTCATCATTCACAATAAAATCAGGAAAATGTGACAGCACCTCATCCGGATCCAGTGATGCGGTCGCATTCCGATAAAGCTCGTTAACTTTATTGTAAACACCGCCGTATACCCAATTTCCGATAGAGGAATTCTTGAAAAGCATACCGAGCTTATCGCCCAGGAAGTATGCCAGCACAAACGCGAGGATCAGCTTTGCGGAACGGATCACGCTCTTGATAAAGCCCCGAAAGATGCCGAGAAAAATAAAGACAATTGCAATAATAACAAACAAAAGATCCAATGTAATACTCATTTACTATGCCTCCTTAATAATGTGGATTATGATTGAAACACGATATAGCTTGCTTTTTGCGGCGAACAAGACAGCACCTCGTCCTCGCTGACGGCAAGAATCACCCTTTGATCGGTGATACACCCGATCATTTGCAGAGTCTTATTTTTCAAATTCAAACGCCATATGCCATCCTCTGTCGTCCAAAATACCGAATCTCCCGCGCGCGACAGCTGATCGAGATTTCCTGTAACGCTTTCATTATACACCATTTTACCGTTTTTGTCAAATATTATTACAATATTTTTTTCGGAAACGGTATTTTTCTTCAGTGTAACTGCAACACCATCCGTCCCAAGCTCCGTAAGCATCGGAGAAAATCCGTCAAAAGCATACGAGGTCTCCGTCTTGCCCGTATCGGAAAGGAAATAAACGCCATCACTGCAGAGCACCGCTATTTTTCCCGATGCGGTAAAGGCGCAGGAGAGTCCCAAAGCATCGGTAATCACAGTTTCCGCACGAAGTTCTCCTTTCCCCGGCTGTGCTGTGAGCAAGCGTGTGGAAAAACTACCGCCCACCGAGGAGGTACACAGAATTCCGAGCCGATCCCCCTTCGCATTGATATCAATATCCATAACGTAATCGTTCAGATTATATTTGTTCAATAGGGAGAACCGCGAGCTATACAGCGAGACCACGGACGTGTGAGTTGAGGAAGCAGAAACCAGGGCATACATACCGGAATCCGACACGGCAGCACTGCTGATCACATATTCCGTCTCTCCCGAATGGATCTGTATATTAGAATTATAGAGTGAATATTCGGTCCCGCCGAGCTCATAGACCAGCAGATATTTTCCGGCTCCCACGGCGACGGGGTTCTGATAATTGATCGATGCACTGACGATCTGCCTTCCCGTTGCGGAAAACACCGTAACCGAGGAATTTCCCGCAACGGCAAGCCCCTTTCGGTACAATGTAAAGCTTTGCTCACCGTCGGTGGGATAGCTGACTGAATCCGAATCAAAAATGTCCACCGCCTCGGCAGTCGCCCCGAGATCCTTAAAAAAATAATAAAAATTCTGATAGGTGATCAGATTGGTATTTGCAAAAAATGCCAATATCACGAACCCAAATAACGACAGATAAAGGATCACCTGTGCGATTCCGAACCGCGCGGATATATTCTCATAATATTCGTTCCGCGGCTCGTCCGTTACAAGCAGATCAGCTTTTGGTTTTCGGTGAAAAATACTGTGTACCGTTTTGATGATGATCCCTCCTCTCCCGATTGTATTTGGTTATTTGTAGCGAACATGATTCAGATAGAGCCCCTCCGCAGGCATCGTCATGCCTGCCTGTAAACGATCACGGCTCGCCGTGATACGTATCATGTCGTCCGGCGTCAGTTTTCCGAGCCCGACATCAAGCAAGGTGCCCGTTAAAATCCGAACCATATTGTAAAGGAAGCCGTCGGCGGCGACACGGTACAAAAGAATATCTCCCTGGCGCTCGACCTCCGAGCACACAATCGTCCGAACGGTGGAGGTCACCGACGAGCCCTGCGCCATGTATGCGGCAAAGTCCTGCGTTCCGACCAGTGTCGCGGCGGCTTTTTTCATGTGCTCCAAGCCAACGTCATCGATCCTGCGCGGAACATGCGCCGCTCTGCCCACCTCGAACGGATTCCGAACGGGCGCGTTGTAAATACGATAGAGATACTCTTTTTCAAGCACATTATACCTTGCGTGAAAATTTCCGTCGACCCATTTGGCGTCAAATACACAAATATCCTCTGGCAAGTGCGCGGACATGGCAAGCGGGACTCGTTCCGCGGCAATTGAGGTGATCAGCTCCTCGCTTCCCTTTTGGGAAACCGTGGCACAAAAGCAATTTGCATGCACGCCGCTATCGGTTCTGCTACAGCCAACGATATCGCAATCGTATCCGAACAATGCTCTCGCCGCCTCATTCAGCCTCTGCTGAATGCTCACCGCATTTGGTTGCACCTGATAGCCACAGTAACCGGTGCCAATAAATCTGATTTTCAATAACAGCTTCATATCACTTCATGACATAGATAAACGGAACAAAATTCAAGAAAACCAGCCCCACGCCGAACACGATCATCAGTATCGCAGCAACCATGTCCTTGGTGTGGCATTTCAGGACATTCAGCCGAGTTCTCCCGTCACCACCGTGATAGCAACGACACTCCATCGCATTTGCAAGTTCCAGAGCTCGGTTGATAGCCGAGACGAACAACGGAATCAGGATCGGAATCAGTGATTTTGCGCGCCGTATCAGACTTCCGCTCGTAAAATCGGCGCCTCTTGCCTTTTGTGCGTTCATAATTTTTTCGGTTTCCTCGGTCAGCGTCGGAATAAACCGCAGTGTGATCGACATCATCATGGCAAACACATGAACGGGAACATGTAGCTTTTTCAGAGGAGAAAGCAAGGATTCCAATGCGTCGGTCAGATCCATCGGCGTGGTCGTGTAGGTTAAAAGGACTCCCGTACCCGTCACCAAGGCGAAGATGCGCAGGAACATAAACACCGCATTCCAGACCCCCTCCGCATAGATCCGAAAGATCCAAAATTCCACCAGAAGCTGTTCGCCTGTGCTCCAGAAAATATTGATGACAAAGGTAAATGCGATAATGATCAGCAAGGGGCGAACCGAGCGCAATACTACCCTTACGGGAATGCGGCTGAACATAATCAAAGCGATTACGGAAAGCACCAGCACCGCAAACGACGTAACGCTTTTACAGAGAAACGTGCAGATGATATAAAGAATCGTCATAATGATTTTGATGCGCGGATCCAGGCGGTGTATCACAGAATCTGCGGGATAATACTGGCCGAATGAAATTCCCTTCATTTCGTTCCCTCCTCTGCAAACACCGCTTTCAAAGCAGATACGGCTTCTTCGACGGTATAAATGTTTTTCGGCACGGGTACTCCGCGCTCGCGAAGCGATGCCATCACACGCGTGATCTGCGGGATATCCAGTCCGGTACGCGCCAACTCCTCGACATGCGCAAAGACCTCCTCGCGGCTTCCTTTACGCAACACACGTGCCCCCGACATCACGATCACATCGTCGCAATAGCGTGCCATATCCTCCATGCTGTGGCTGACGATCAGAACCGTGGAACCCGTTTTGCGTTGATAATCGCGGATCCCGTCAAAAATGAAGCTTCTGCCCAGGGGATCCAAACCCGCCGCGGGCTCATCCAGCACCAGCACCTCGGGACGCATCGCGATCACGCCTGCCAGAGCAACGCGCCGCTTCTGTCCGCCGGACAGATCAAACGGGGATTTATCCAGCAGCTCTGCGCCGATATCCGTAAATACCGCCGCCTCCAGAACGCGCTCCCGGATCTCCTCCTCGGACAGTCCCATGTTGCGCGGTCCGAACGCGATGTCGCGAAATACAGTCTCCTCAAACAGCTGATACTCCGGGTACTGCATTACAAGTCCCACACGGAAGCACAGCCCGGCCTTGCGTTTTTTTATTTCGGCTCCGATTGCTTTTTTTGCCTTGCGGTCGGAAAGTGATGCGTATTCCGGAAGGATTCTCCATTCCTCAAATACGTCCTCCATTGTGCTATTGATATCATATCCGTCGAGCAGCACCTTGCCGAAGGTGGGCTTTGCCAGCCCGTTTAGCATCTGCATCATCGTGGATTTACCGGAGCCTGTATGACCGATGATTCCCGTAATACAGCCTCCGCGAATGCCAAGGCAGATATCGTCCAATGCCTTTTGCTCAAACGGCGTTCCTGCGCTGTAAATATAGCTCACATGATCCAAAATTATTTTATCCATTGGTTTCCTCTTTTTGTTTCAGAGTTTATGCCTTTTTTATTTTTCTGTACGCCTGTTCCAAAAGCGCAACACATGCTTCGGGATCTGATATCGTATCCCCTACAAGAGCGATTCCTTCTTCCCGCAAGCGATGAATCAGTTCGGCACACTGCGGAACCTCAAGCCCCACCGTCTGCAACACATCGCGCTTTGCAAAAACCTCGTCGGGCGTTCCATCCATCAGGAGCCGGCCGTCGTTGATCACGATAATGCGATCCGCTTCAGCCGCCTCATTCATATAATGCGTAATATTCAAAACCGTCATGCCGTAATCGCGATTCAGCATGCGAACGGTGTCAAGCACCTCGCGCCTGCCGCCTGGATCGAGCATCGCCGTGGATTCGTCAAAAATCACACATTTCGGCATCATGGCAAGCACACCCGCAATTGCCACACGCTGCTTTTGCCCTCCGGACAGGCGGTGCGGCTCGTGATGCGCGTACTGCGTCATATTTACGGTCATTAATGCATCGTCCACCCTTTTGCGCAATTCCTCGCGCTCCACACCGAGATTTTCGGGACCGAACGCCACATCCTGCTCTACGATGGTAGAAACAAGCTGATTGTCGGGATTCTGAAAAACCATACCGACGTTTTTACGCAACTCGAGAATCTCCTCATCCGTCAGATCGGGCTTCGTTACCTCTTTTCCATCGATGATCAGCGTCCCCCCCGTCGGCTCTAAAATCAGATTCAGCAGCTTGGCAAAAGTGGACTTTCCGGAGCCGTTATGACCGAGAACGGCAACGTATTCCCCTTCGTGCACATCCAAAGAAAAATTCTGCAGAGCGGGGTGCTCCTTATTATCGTTGCTGTCGTGATAGATATAGCTCAAATTTTCAGCATGAATATAAATATTCGACAAAATGTATCAATCCTTTCGTTCCGTCACTTTTTCAAAAACCAACGAGAGCTGGCACCGCACGGCAAGAATGCACCCGTTTGCGAGACGCGAAGCCCCAGCTCCCCCGACTCAATCTCTCCGCCAAAGCGTGAGCGCACCTTCAGCTCCAGCAGATAACACATCGTCAAGGGGGAAAGTCCCGTCGTATAGGAATTTATCAGGAAGAACAGCGGCTTGTCCGACAACAGCCGTGCAGTCAAGGAAATCAGTCCGTCAATGCTGTCCTCCAGCTTCCATACCTCTCCGCCGGGGCCTCTGCC
>JAFTPJ010000096.1 GCA_017463405.1 Clostridia bacterium | reverse complement strand
TTGTTGCACGAAAATCCACCGTGGGACCCGCTCTGTGCGGCATCAGATAGACATTTTTCAGATTGCGCAACGGACTGTCGGCATCCAGCGGCTCGGGATCAAACACATCGAGCATTGCGCGCAAGTCGGGGCGCTCCTGCAACACCTCCACCATCTCGTTCTGGCGGATAATCGCACCGCGCGAGGTATTGATAAACACACCGCCGTGCGGAATCATTTCCAGCTCCCGTCTGCCGATCATGCCGAAACTCTTGCCGGTAAGCGAGGCGTGAAGTGTCACAATCGGACAGGATGTCAGCACCTCCTCCAAGCTTGTCTGACGAGCGTTGACGCTTGCAAGATAGGCGGGATCGACCGTATAATTGTCATCCCACACAAGGAACGAGCAACGGAATACCTGCAGCTTTTCCATCAGGAAGCGCGCAATGGCACCGACACCGAGAATGCCGATGCGCTTGCAGAGAAGCCCCTCGTCATAGGCGTATTCGGGACTATGCCAGTTGCCGTTTTTGAGATCGTAGACCTGGTCGGGGATATGGCGCAGAACCGACAACATATACGCAATGGTGCCTTCGGCAACCGACTCGGCGAACAGCTTGTTGCCGCACACCACGCGAATACCCTTGGCATACGTGGATGCATCAACGTAGTCCGCCACACTGCCTCCCGTGTGGACGATCAGCTTTAAGGTGTCGTTGTCGGCAATGACCTCATCGGTCAGCGCGGGCACGCCCCAGCCGATCACAACAACATCCTTGCCAAGTGCCGCGTCGTGCAGCTCGGCACGGGTGTACTGCCGCGTCATTTCATTGTACGTAACCTCTCCCATCGACTCCAGCTTTGCGCACACGTGCGGCGGCAGAAAGGTGTCGCGAACCTTGCCGATCGGCATTGCAACCAGAATTCTCATGTCTTTTCTCCTTTGTTTTCATCTGCACGCAGTGCAGAAATCCTACAAAATGCATTATATCACATCCTGCCGCCGATGTCAACCGCGCCGCCGAAAAAAAGCAATTTTTACCGAGCATACTGCAAGATTTACCAATTAAAAATCCCCTTGTTATCAACGGGCTAACAAGGGAATTTTATTTCATTTTTCGTCACCGTCGTCGCGTTTGAAGCACTTCACGGTCACGTAAATGCCTTGATAATCATTGTCCTTCATGGGCATAATTTGGCTTGCATGTTGCAAAATATAGGACAAGCTCTTCACGTCCTCGGTATCCTTAACGATGAGATTTCGAGCCCGTACCTGAATCTCCGCAAGACCTCTGTGCATATTGAAAATGGCGAAAATTTCTCCTTTGTGCTTGAATACATACCGATCCATCAGATTTAAGCACTTATCGTAGTATTTCTTTGATCCGGGGATGAAGTTTTGCAAACATCCGGAATCATCCTCCTCATAGAGATCGTCCGTAAGCCGGATGTGAATCCCCTCGCTTGTTCGCATATCACCGATCGGCAAGTAATTTTTTTGGATACCGGTGTAATCCATTTCATAGACTTCTTCCATATCTTGGTACCATCCTTTTTTGTAGTATTCTGCGCCCAAAAACAAAAAGGTGCGCCAACCGAAGTCAACGCACCGAAAAACGCAAACTCCGATTTGTCGCCAAACAAATTTAAACAGAAATATAGTATCGCTACCATAATCATTTAACGGAGTTTGCATTTTTGCAAAACCTAAAATGATTATGGCAGAAAAAGGGTATATTATTCCCAAAAGAAAAAGATACCTTTTATTTCTGTTTATTAAATTTGTTTGGCAAATTTATTATACCACAAAAAAATGAAAATTACAATAGGTTTGAGAAAATATGTTGTTTGCAATTGCATGGGTTGGTTCCTGACATTAGGCGGCAAGCACCAACGCTTCTTGTAACGGTTTGTTCGCTGTGCGAAAAAATATATCAAACCTGTAGGGACCTGGCGTTAGACGCAAAACGCCCGACGGTCCTTAACAACGATCCCCCCTTCCAAAGTCGCGCCTGCACGAAAGATGACAGGGGTGTAACGATCGAATCATCTACTCCAACGATTAGAAGCCAAACACAAAAACAAGAGCCGCTCCCACGGAACGACTCTTGCAATTATTAAACCTATTAAAATTCCACCGGAAGACCCGTCTCTGCCGACTTGAAAGCAGAGAGAATAATCTTCAGGTCGATGCGCATCTGATCGTAGGTCACATCCTGCTCACAGCCCTCGCGGATCGCCTTGACGAAGTGACGGTAATAATCGTGCACGTCCGACACAGGCTTTGCCACGCTGTACGTCTCGGTCGTAACGTCGTCGCGCGGAGCCATCGTTTTGGTCAATCCTGCCGCAGTTTTAACCGGCAACACGTCGTTTTCGTGCCAGTACTTGCACTTGACAACCTTTGCCTCCTCACGCCAATCGGTGATCAGCGCAGTTCCCTTTTCCGCACGCAGATAGAAGCGCGGCATCGCAATAAAGTTGTAAGTACCGACCTCGATCGTCGCACGCTGACCGCTTGTAAACACAATGTCCAAACGGAAACCGTCGTCGACAACCCGGTTCGTGATGTTATCGCAAATGCAGTAAACGCTCTTGATCTCCGCCCAACCGAACACCATCATAACCTGGTCGATCAGATGAATACCCCAGTCGTAGAGCATACCGCCGCCGTGCTCGCGCTCACCTCTCCAGTCGGACGGAATGCCGCGACTGCCATGGATGCGCGACTCAATGTTGAGCACCTTGCCGATCTCGCCCGAATCGTGAATCTTCTGCATTGCCAGATAATCCACGTCCCAACGGCGATTCTGATGCGTGGAAAAACGAACACCGTTCTTCTCTGCTGCCGCGATCATGCGATCCAAGGACTCCAAAGACAGCGTCACGGGCTTCTCGCAAATAACGTTCTTGCCCGCATTCAGCGCCGCAATCACGACCTCCTCGTGTACGTCGTTCGGAATCGCAACCGTAATCAGCTCTACCGTTTTATCTGCCAAAAGGCTCTCATAAGAGGGATACGCATAAATTCCGCGACTCGTCGCCAGCGCGCATCTTTCCTCCTTAATATCATAAATACCGGCAAGCTCACAAACGTCGCTCTTCAAAAGATGCTCGACGTGCCAGCCGCCCATGCCGCCGTATCCGACAACGGCAACTCTCATTTTTTCCATAGCTCTCACAAGTCCTTTCCGTGAATTTCGGGCACAATACCCGAATATATTGAAAGCACCTACAGTATAAAGCATTTTTTGGCATTTGTCAAGATACCTTTTGCTTTTTCTCGGACATTTTTTGCTATCGCACACCGTTTTTCTCTTTTTTCAAAGATAAATATTGCAAAACCAAAGCAACGTATGCATAGTAAGAGGATTCTTGGTCGAGCAAGCTATCGAAACGCGCAGATCAACCTTAATAGAGATTTTGTTTTCCGTTTCAAACAAAGTGGGAGCCTTCCGAACGGAATCGGTACATCTCACACTGCACATCTCACACGTAAATCCCCAAACCCGATAATTTTTCTTGACAACGACCGTATTTCGTGTTATAATAATGGGTAATGATCAATCATCCGACTTTTACCGAAAGGCATGGGTTACAAACGTGCAAAAATCCGAACGTCAGAATCATATCCGTAATTTTTCCATCATCGCCCACATCGACCACGGCAAATCCACGCTTGCCGACCGTATTCTGGAGCATACCCAAACGGTCTCCACACGCGACATGGAGGAGCAGCTGCTCGATAACATGGATCTCGAGCGCGAGCGCGGCATCACCATCAAGGCGCGCGCCGTCAAGCTCGTCTATCATGCAAAGAACGGTGAGGACTATACCTTTAACCTGATCGACACCCCCGGTCACGTCGACTTCAACTATGAGGTCTCCCGCTCGCTCAACGCCTGCGACGGCGCGCTCCTCGTGGTGGACGCAACACAGGGCATCGAAGCACAAACGCTGGCAAACGCGTACCTCGCAGTCGATGCAAACCTGGAGATCATCCCCGTCATCAACAAGATCGACCTCCCCTCCGCCGATATCGACCGTTGCAGAACCGAGATCGAGGACATCATCGGCATCCCCGCCGAGGATTGCCCCGCCGTTTCCGCCAAAACGGGGCTCAACATTGAGGACGTGCTGGAGGCAGTCGTGCGCGATGTTCCCGCCCCCGAGGGCGATGAGAACGCACCGCTCAAGGCGTTGATCTTCGACTCCTACTACGACAGCTATCTCGGTGTAGTCGTCAACATCCGTGTCGTGGACGGCTCCGTCCGCGCGGGAGATAAGATCCGCATGATGGCAACGGGCGCCGTTTTTGACATCGTCGAGGTCGGCACCATGGAGCCGTTCGGGCTCCGGAAAACGGACGTGCTGTCCGCAGGCGAGGTCGGTTATATCACCGCTTCGATCAAGAGCATCAGCGACACGCGCGTCGGCGATACCGTCACGCATGTTGCCAATCCCACCCCCGAGCCGCTTCCCGGCTTCAAGGCGGTGCATCCGATGGTCTACGCGGGCATCTACCCCGCAGACGGCGCACGCTATGAGGATCTGCGCGAGGCGCTGGAAAAGCTACAGCTCAACGACGCCGCGCTCGTGTTTGAGCCCGAGACATCCATCGCACTCGGCTTCGGCTTCCGTTGCGGATTCTTGGGGCTTCTCCACATGGAGATCATTGAGGAGCGTCTGGAGCGCGAGTTCAATCTTGACCTTATCACCACCGCACCCAGCGTTATTTATGAGATCAAGCTCAAGGGGGGCGAGATGATCAAAATCGACAACCCGACCAACTACCCCTCCCCCGACGCGATCGATACCGCGTATGAGCCGCTGGTCAAGGCGAACATCATCACCCCCGTCGATTACGTGGGAGGACTGATGGAGCTGTGCCAGAACCGCCGCGGCATCTTCATCGACATGAAATATCTCGATCCCACGCGCGTCGAGCTGCACTACAATCTGCCGCTCAACGAGATCATCTACGATTTCTTCGACGCGCTCAAGAGCCGCTCGCGCGGGTATGCGTCGCTCGATTACGAGCTGATGGGATACGAGCCGAGCAAGCTCGTCAAGCTCGATTTCCTGCTCAACGGCGAGCAGGTGGACGCGCTTTCCTTCATTGTTCATGAGGAAAAAGCCTATGGACGTGCGCGAAAAATCGCGGAAAAGCTGAAGGACAACATCCCGCGTCAGCTCTTCGAGGTTCCGATCCAGGCGGCAATCGGCACAAAGGTCATCGCGAGAGAGACTGTCAAGGCAATGCGCAAGGACGTCCTTGCAAAGTGCTACGGCGGTGACATCACCCGTAAAAAGAAGCTTCTGGAAAAACAGAAGGAAGGTAAAAAGAAAATGCGCCAGCTCGGCTCCGTGCAGGTCTCTCCCGAGGCATTCATGGCAGTTCTCAAGCTGGATGACGATCAGTGATTTTGAGAAAAGAAAGAATGATATATTGGGGGAGAGAGGGCACTTTTGCAAAAGTGCTCTCTCTCCCCATACCCCCTCTCTCCTCCAAAACCTTTCTCGAAAGCAGGACGGGCGAATGGATGTCTTGACAACATTCATTCGCCCGTCCTGTGCGCTGTCGCGCAAAGTGAATTTGAGATCGTGGGATGGAAAATATACCATATTTACCAAGGCGTCGGCACGCCCTCTACATAACGCCAATAGTCACCGTCCCCCACAGGCTCGGTTTCGCTGTAGAAGTAAACAGTGCTTATGTACTTGATCAAATCATCTCTCTCATACGGCTTGACTTCCGGAAGAAGCTTTGAAATCTTTTCCCACTCCGCAGGTGTACCGTGATAAAAAATATCAATAGCCTGATAACCGAGAAAAACATTCTCACCAACGTTCGTCACACTATTTGGAACAGTGATGTGTTTTAAACCTCCATTTCCACTAAACGCGCTGTCACCAATGCTTTTCAGCCCCTCTGGGAGATTGATATTTTCCAACGCAGAGCATGACTTAAACACACCGTATTTAAGCTTTGTAAGCTTGCTCCCTTCTTCAAACACAACACTCGTCAAACCCGCGTTATAGTAAAACGCATCGGATCCGATTTCCTCTATGCTTGCCGGGATCACAAGACTTATAATATCCCAATTCGAACTAAAACCGAGGTTAGATTTTCTCACAAACGCCTTATCGCCGATGCGAGTCACAGGCTTTCCGTTGTAGTTTCCCGGAATCACGATCGCTTCGGGATAATCTTCATCAAAATTCAGCGCAATTTCATACGAATTGTTGCTCAAAGGCTTGTAAATCCAATAGCCGTCGTATATCAGCTCTGCTGCTTCATCTTCAGGTGCCGTAGTGTCTTCGTCAGGCAAAGTTGTCGTATCGTCCTTGGTAGTTTCATCCTTCGATGTAGTATCAAAAGTATCATCCGCAGTAGTTGTATCATCTATGTTATTCAACGGCAGATTCCCATTTATGCATGACATAAGTAATAACAACGAAAGCACAACAGTATCAGTAATTTCTTCATAACTTCCTCCTATCGTTTTGATATGTTTCTTGATTTTTAAAACAAAAAAGCACATAGGTAGCCTATATCTCCTATGCGCCAACAAAAAGCAAGAGCAGCCGGAGACACTTTGAATTGTCGAGCTTAAAAACCATTTCAGTCTTACGGTTCATCATTTCAAATACCTCCTTTTTATGAATTTGTCGTTAAAAAATAACTTCCTCGATTCAATTATAGCATATATATCCCGTTTTTGTCAATTTGTACATTCGATAAATTATCCTCTGTTCATATGCACAACATTTACACAACATGTACAAAAAGTCATCTCAAAAACGCCTCGATCCCATTATAAATGCCACGGGCAAACAAAGCGGGATTTTCGTTCATGAGGGCGGCATCGCCGGGATTTGTAATAAAGCCGAGTTCGACGAGCACGGCGGGCATTGCGGTTTTACGCAAAACATACAAGCTCGGACGCACCTTCATGCCACGGTCGCGCAGTCCCGTGACGTTAGTGATCCCCTCGACGATGTCCTCACCGAGCGAAAATGCGCGCGAGGGCTGTGAATAGGCAAACGCCTCGGTACCGCTCGCCGCCGCATTTTCGGATGCGTTGGTGTGGATGCTGATGAAATAATCCGCGCCCCACGCATTGGCATCGTTGACCCGCGCGCGCAGGCTGGTCGTGTTGCTCGTGCCCAACGAGGAGGTCGCCGTCGGACGGGACAGTCGCACCTCGTAATCTCCGTCGGCACGCAACAGCGTCGCCAGCTCCTGACCCACGCGATAGGTAATGTCCTGCTCGCGAAGTCCGTTCCCCACCGCCCCCGCATTCGGATTTTCGGGGTTGTGCCCTTGGTCGATGTAGATTTTCGTTGCCATAAATTCCTCCCGATCGGTCGTAGATTTTCATAGACAGTGTATGCCGAACTTGCAAAAATTGCGCAAAGGGCTTGCAAAAAAGTCACGCGCGTGGTACAATATTGGTATCACGTATGCAGAAAGGAGCTTTTCATGAGCTCGGTTAAAAACATTGACAACACCGTGCGCGAAAAAAATCGCGTGGAGGCAGGGACGCTTTACCTTGTTGCAACGCCCATCGGCAACTTATCAGATCTGTCCGAGCGCGCGATCAAGGTGCTCTCCGAGGTGGATTTCATCGCCGCCTAGGACACGCGCAATTCCCTGCGGTTGCTGACGCACCTCGGCATCTCCAAGCCGATGGTGTCCTATTTTGAGCACAACAAGCGCGAGCGCGGCGAGCAGATTGCAGAGCGACTTTGCGCGGGCGAATCCTGCGCGCTCATCACCGATGCAGGCACACCCGCCATCAGCGATCCCGGTGAGGACATGGTCGCGCTTTGCGCCGCACGCAATATTCCCGTCACATCTGTTCCCGGTCCCGTCGCGTCGATCACTGCGCTGACGCTCTCGGGACTCCCCACGGGACGCTTCACCTTCGAGGGCTTTTTGTCGGTCAACAAAGCGGAGCGACGCGCACATCTTGCCGCGCTGCAGAACGAGACGCGCACAATGCTTTTTCACGAAGCACCGCACAAGCTCCGCGCAACGCTCGACGATTTTTGCGCGACCTTCGGCGCGGATCGTCGCATTGCGCTCTGCCGTGAATTGACCAAGTCGCACGAGGAAATTTTGCGCATGACGGTCGGCGAGGCGGTCACCTATCACGCAGAGACCGCGCCGCGCGGCGAGTATGTCCTCGTCGTCGAGGGTGCATCCACATCTGCAGCTGCTACGTCGGGCGCGTTCTGGGAGTCGCTCGATATTCCTTCGCACGTACAGCACTACATCGACGGCGGCATGTCCAAAATGGAAGCCATCAAGCAGACCGCCCGCGACCGCGGCGTGCCGAAGAATGAGGTTTACAAGGTGATGGTGTGAGAATAGAACCTATGGAGAGGGGGACTTCTTGAAAGAAGCTTCCCCTCTCCATACCTCTCCCCCAAGAACTTTAAACGGATATGGGTACGGAATGGAGCTCTCAACAAGCTCCATTCCGTACCCATACGCGCTTCGCGCGTTATGGGAGAGGCGCATGAACCGCATGAGGAAATTTTCGTTTTTTCGGATACAGAAAAATTCCTCTTGAAAAAGCGGCTATCGCCTGTCAATCGCCCCTACTTCAATCTTTCGATGAGGACCGACAAGTTCAAGGAGGAGTTCCACGCCAACGCCGATTGGCTGAAGCTCTCTTTTCACGCCAAGAGCGAATTTCCGCCCAAGCCCTATCAAGCACGCCGACGGCGAAACCGTGCGTCGGGATTGTGAGCGCGTGCACGCCGAGATCCGCCGCTTTGCGGGCGAGGAGGTCTTGAGCGAATGCACGATCGTACACTTTGGAGAAGCCAACGAGGACGGTGCCCGCGCGCTCCGCAAGCTCGGATATCGCGCGATAACGGGATATTCCATTCCCGTCCCCTGCCCCGTTGCCTACTACGCCACCGAAAATCTGATCGAATATATCCACGGGAGGGATTTCTGGTACGACACAGAAACCGACATTCTGTTCGGACGCATTGACCGTGTAGTAAACCTCAATACGCACGCAGAAAATCTGCAGATTCTGCGAGAGATCATGGCAAGCCCCACGCGCGGCGGCTTTGTTTCGATCATGATCCACGAGCAGTATTTCCACAAGGATTACTGCAACCATCTGCCCGATTTTGAAACCCACGTGGTCGAAGCCTACGAGCTGATCGCCAAGAGCGGCTACGTCGGCAGACACATCACCGAGGCGATGGGAATTAATTGAGTATAACCTAAAGCAACCAAAAAAGCAGTTACGAAACGAACTATGTTTTCGTAACTGCTTTTTTGCCTTAATAATAATAGGAATAGCTTCCAAGAGCAGAAGAAACTGCAAATCCGACAATAATACCGTATATGATGCTCAATGCCATACTTACGCAAAAGCCGATCAAAGCGCCCTTTCCTGCCGATTTTGCTTTTAAAGGCGTGTCTTTTTTCCAGATCAAATACAAAATCAACCCGACGACCGGGATGAAAAAGCCCAAAACCGCCATACCCATATTGGGTGCGTCCGCTTGCGCCGTAACGCTTTGCTTACCTTCAATCGCACATCCGCAATGAACGCAAACAACCGCTTCATCATTCAATTCTTTTCCGCATTTTTTACAATACATTCTTTCTTTCCTCCAAAATTCTTTTTGTTTGCACTTATATAGGTGCAAACAAATTATAACATAAGTTTATAATAATGTCAATAGTTTTGCTCCAAAATAGGTGCAAAAAATGACAAAAATCGAGGAATAATCCATATGAATACGGAAATTGAAAAAAAAATCGGAAAAAACATCCGTAATTTACGAGAAAAAGCCGGTTTTACACAAGATTATCTTGCAATCAAGCTACAATTGAACAACTGCGACATCACGCGAAGTGCCGTAGCGAAAATCGAAGTGGGACAGCGTCATCTTTATCCGGATGAGATCATTTTGATCAAGCAAATCCTTAACGTTGAATACGAGGACATTTTTTCTTTAGAATAACCACTCCCCAAAATCCACATGGCGCGACAGCGCACAG
>JAFTPJ010000095.1 GCA_017463405.1 Clostridia bacterium | reverse complement strand
TTCTACACTGTCTGCCATTTCAACGGTGTGTAAATTGCTGCAATTATAGAAAGCGTAATTCCCAATCCTTGTTACACCTTCTTCAATGATGACCTTGGTAATGGCAAGCTTGTATTCTTCCCACGGACGGTTGCCGGAATAATAATCATACATCGCTCCATATCCATCAATAATCAATATTCCGTTTGAAATACTCCAGTTCACAGAGTCCCCACAGCCGCCGGTTATCGGATTGCCTTCGGTCATTTCAATGGATGTAGCATTAACGCAATCCTTTGTATATTGGTCGGAAATTGTTCCTAATTTCTGATCTATGATAATTTTTGTAACAGATAACCTATAGCGATACCACGGATAATCATTGCTGCTATAATTATAAAGATTTCCTTGACCTTCTAATTTCAACACACCGTTACTATCAAGACTCCAGGTTGCCGCCTCTCCGCATTTACCGGAGTAAAGGATTTCAGCATTGGTCTTGGTCTCAAAATGGCGTGTTGCGTTAAGGAAATATTGGTTATACTCACCGCTGTTTTCAACAACGAGAGAGTTCCACATCACTTCCGTGAATTCGCAATATACATCTTTAAGTTTAGAACAATTACGGAATGATTCATAACCTACATTTTTAACGGCAAGAGAAATGGTAATTGTTTTCAAGCTTACGCAATCTCTAAAAGCATAACTTGTAATCGTTTTAACGCCTTCTCCGATTACAACGCTTTCAAGATTATCACAGTACGCAAAGCTGTACTCTCCGATAGATGTTACAGTATCGGGGACAACAACGTCCACAAGCGAGTCGCAATCATAGAAAGTTCTTGATCCAATCGTTTTTACACTCTCGGCAAACTCAAAGCTTTCAAGATTGACGCATCCGTAAAAAGCGTAATCTCCAATCTTAGTTACGCCGTCTTTTACTACAACCTTTTTGATGGACTTTTTCAAGGATGCCCAAGGCTGATCGTTATTAGAATAATTATAGATCGCACCGATTCCTTCCAAAGTCAGTACACCGTTGCTGTCCAAGCTCCAAGTAACAGCCTCACCACATTTACCCGAGTAAAGGATTTCAGCATTGGTCTTGGTCTCAAAATGGCGCGTCGCATTCAAGAAATACTGATTATACTCACTACTATTTTCAACAACAAGAGAGTTCCACATTACTTCCGTAAACTCACAATATACATCTTTCAATTTAGGACAGTTGCGGAATGCTTCATACCCCACATTCTTTACAGAGAGCGGAAGGTTAACCGTTTTCAAGCTTGCACAATCTCTAAAAGCATAATTTGTAATCGTTTTAATGCCTTCTCCGATTACAATGCTTTCAAGATTATCACAGTACGCAAAGCTGTACTCTCCGATAGATGTTACAGTATCGGGGACAACAACGTCCACAAGCGAGTCGCAATCATAGAAAGCTCTTGCTCCAATCGTTTTTACACTCTCGGCAAGCTCAGAGCTTTCCAAATTGACGCAACCATAGAAAGCGTAATCACCGATCTTCGTTACGCCGTCTTTTACCACAACCTTTTTAACAGACTTCTTCAGCATTGCCCAAGGTTGGTTATCGCTTGAATAGTTATAAATTGCTCCGATGCCCTCAACGGTCAGTACGCCGTCACTATCCAAGCTCCAGGTTACCGCTTCCCCGCATTTGCCGGAGTAAAGAACTTCGGCAGGGGTTGTTGTCTCAAAATGACGTGTTGCGTTCAGAAAGTATTGGTTATACTCATTGCTGTTTTCAACAACGAGAGAATTCCACATTACATTCGTGAACTCGCAGTATACATCTTTCAGTTTAGAACAATTACGGAATGCTTCATACCCTACATTTCTTACAAAGAGAGGAAGGGTAACCGTTTTCAAGCTTACGCAATCTCTAAAAGCATAATTTGTAATCGTTTTAATGCCTTCTCCGATTACAATGCTTTCAAGATTATCGCAATATGCAAAGCTATATTCTCCAATAGATGTTACCGTGTCGGGGATAACAACGTCCACAAGAGCATCACAATCATAGAAAGCTCCTGCTCCAATCGTTTTTACACTCTCGGCAAGCTCAGAGCTTTCCAAATTGACGCAACCATAGAAAGCGTAATCTCCAATCTTGGTTACGCCGTCTTTTACCACAACCTCTTTAATCGACTTCTTCAAGGTTGCCCAAGGTTGACTATCGCTTGAATAGTTATAAATTGCTCCGATGCCCTCAAAGGTCAATACGCCGTCACTGTCCAAGCTCCAGGTTACCGCTTCCCCGCAGTTGCCGGAATCAATAACACTTTGAAGCAAAATAGGATCCTTATTGACCGGCACAGAATCAGGTAATTCCAATAAATTTTGTAGGTCATTTGAATTTGTCTCTGTCGAGGCAAAAACGGGAATTGTGTTACCAAATGTTGATACTAATATTAGCAACGATAGGAGTAGGCTAATGAATCTTGTTGATAATTTCATGACAAAACCTCTCTTACATATATTTGTGTATCACGTCAACATAATCTTGATTATGTTGTAAAGAAAAAGGATACATGAAACAATTATAACATAATTATACAATTATTGCAATCGCTTTTGTGAATTGTTTTGTTCAAAAAACAAAAATAAGCAAAAAAAGAAAAGATTCATCAAAGAATATGGCGAAGAACAGTTTTGTCCACAGGTGGTTTATCACATATCTGACAAGCAATCCGCTACGAAATCACAAATAAACTTTAACAATCGATCAAACATAATGATAAACAAAGGGCCCCCAGGAAGAAGTTTTTCTTCCCCTTGCGCCAATAAGGAAAGTATAAGATAATATAATCGTAGCGAATATATGTAGATATATAATCTATACGACTATAAGACAATAATAAAAATAATACATAGAGGAGATTTACCTATGGCAATCTTAAAAACTGCAAATGCAAAAGGAAAATATTATGAGGATCACGCAAAAGAAGATGTGATCCATTATATTCTGAACCCCTTCAAAGCAAAGCGTTATGTAGGAGCTTATGGGATAAATATCAACTGCCCTGCAGAAAGTATGAAACTGATTTCCGAACACTTCGGGAAAACTAACGGTGTACAATTGCGTCACTTTATTATCTCTTTTTATCCGAATGAACTCACCGATCCTGTGATTGCAAATGAAATAGCAAAACAATTCATGCTATTCTTTGCAAGTGAGTATCAGGTCATCTATGCGGTACACGAAGATAAGCTGCATATACACATCCATATTGTCATCAATTCTGTCAGCTATTTAGACGGTCACCGGTATTACGGAACACGTGCTGAATTTAAATCTATGCAAAAATATATGCATGGCGTTTTGAGAAAATATAGCATACCTTGTTTGGAGTACGCTTCGATTGCATAAATGTTACTCCGCCAATCTTCAGTTGCATACTATAACCTTGAAGCAATCGCTGTTAAAGCAAAATTCAAGGAGGTAACAAAATGAAAAATGAAACAAAAATGGGCGTATGCAACTCTTGTGGGTGTAGTGCACCAACCGTCCAACTGACCGAATTTGACGGACATATGATGTGTCCCGATTGTCTGTCCGCAAACACATTGATATGCGAAGATTGCGGTGATCGAATCTGGCGAAGCGAAAATGAAAGAAGCACGGCACATCCTTTGTGCAGCTCCTGCCGAGAGGAAGACTACTGTTATTGCTCTCGGTGTGACACTCTAATTCATAATGATTCCGCTCATTATCTTGAAGATGAGGAGAACACGCCGTACTGCCGTAGTTGCTATGAGATTGAATGCGACCGCAACATTCACGAGTACAACTACAAACCCGATCCCGTTTTCTATGGCGAAGGAAGCAGATTTTTCGGCGTAGAATTGGAGATCGACGAGGGCGGCGAGGACGATTCCTCGGCAGAGGACGTGATGTACGTCGGCAACCGCTCGGGCGAGCATATTTACTGTAAACACGACGGATCTCTCCACGACGGATTTGAAATCGTCACGCATCCTATGACGTTGGAATATCATATGGCGATTATGCCGTGGAAAGATATTACCGACAAGGCGCGTAAGCTCGGTTACACCTCCCACCAAGCCGAAACGTGCGGCTTACATATTCACGTCAATCGTACAAGTTTTGGAGAGAGCGCAGAGGTACAGGACGAAGCAATCGGGCGTATCCTATACTTCGTGGAGCGCAATTGGAATGAGTTGCTGATATTTTCCCGCAGAACGCAGGAGCAGCTTAACAGTTGGGCGCGCCGCTACGGGTATAAGGATCAGCCAAAGGAAATGCTCGAACACGCCAAGAAAGGCTATGACGGCAGATACACCTGTGTCAACCTTACCAACTACTCTACAATCGAATTCCGCATCTTCCGAGGCACTTTGAAATTAAATACCATCCTTGCCACCCTGCAGTTGGTCAACCATATCTGCGAGGTGGCTGTTTCTTTGTCAGACGAGGAAGTACGTCACCTCTCTTGGAGTCGCTTCGTCGATCTGATCACCGAGCCGGAGCTGATACAGTACCTCAAAGAACGTAGAATTTATGTCAACGAATCAATAGAAACGGAGGAAGAAATCTAATGTGTTGCTTGTTTGGAATATTGGACTACGGAAACACCTTGACCGTCCGACAACGGACGAAGGTACTGTCTATCCTCGCTTCATCCTGCGAGGTCAGAGGCACGGATGCAACGGGAATCGCCTATAATACTGAGTCGCGCTTGACCATCTACAAACGCCCGAAAGCCGCTCATAAGATGTGGTTTCGGTTACCTATGGATGCCAACGTCATTATGGGGCACACAAGAATGACCACGCAGGGCAACGAGAAATTCAATCAGAATAACCATCCCTTTTATGGCAAAGTCGGCAATACGTCATTTGCCCTTGCACATAACGGAATGCTGATGAATGACGACGAGCTGCAAAAGAAATACCGTCTGCCCAAGACCAACATCAAGACCGATTCATACGTGGCGGTTCAGCTATTGGAGAGGCAAACGGATCTGTCATTTGAGAGTATGGCAAAGGTTGCGGAAGAGTTGGAAGGCTCATTCACTTTCTCAATGCTTGACAACGCAAACAATGTTTATTTTGTCAAAGGCAATAATCCGCTCTGCCTCTATTATTGGCGAGAGCGAAATTTGTATATCTATGCCTCGACAGAAGAAATCTTGAAAGCTGCACTTGTACGCATTCCATACAATTTCGGTATTGCGGAAAGCATTAAAATCAATGAGGGCGATATGATGAAGATATCGCCAAGCGGTGCTCGGGAGACGTCGCAGTTTTCTTTGCAGAATCTCTATGCCTACGGTTATTATGGATATCCGTATAGATATTTTCTTGATGAATGGGATGATGTTGAGCCGAAGGAAACGGGGCGATCATACAAGGACATTCTGAAATCTATGGCTCATACATTCGGCTACACCGCCGAGGACGTGGACACTTTGCTTGCGGAAGGCTTCACCTTGCAGGACATTGAGGATTTCTTCTATGAGGGAGTCTACTGTTAGGGTACACCCTATTGGGAGAATCACAAAGTATGCCAATAGAGTCGCTTTCTCTATTTTGGAATATGCCATTTGTAAGACCCACCCTACCGGGAATGAAAAGAAAGGAGACAAATTTATGGTAATTGGATACATAAGAATTTCCACTACCGATCAAAATACCGCACGTCAAGAGGTGTTGATGAAAGAGCTTGGCGTGGAGCAAATCTTCATTGACCGTATGAGCGGTAAGAACACGGAGCGTCCTGAACTAAAGCGTATGATGAGCTTTGTTCGTGAAGGAGATACAGTTATTGTAGAATCCATCAGCCGCTTTGCAAGAAACACACGCGATCTCTTATCACTTGTAGAAGAACTTGTAGCGAAGCGGGTAGAGTTCATATCGGAAAAAGAAGCCATTGACACGGCAACGCCTACAGGTAAATTTATGCTCACCGTCTTTGGAGCGGTTGCCGAGCTTGAACGTGAATATACTTTACAGAGGCAAAAGGAAGGTATCGCTATCGCAAAGGAAAACGGCATCTATAAGGGACGAAAGCCAATTGAGCGGGATAACTTCGCCTCTGTCGTTTCTCTTTGGAAACAAGAAAAAATCACAGCCGTAGAGGCAATGAGGCGTTTAGATATGAAACCGTCTACATTCTATCGCAAGGTTAAGTACATCGGTTATACCAATACATAAAATATGGGAGGAAAAATTATGCTTTGGAGATTTATTGGATTCGTAGCTTCGTTGGCAATACTCTGCGTATCAGAGTTTGCGCGACTTGGAAGAAGAAAAAACTGTAAGTGTTGTTGTTAAGGAGGAAAGAAAATGCCTATTATATTTGCAGTAGTGGGAACGCCGTTGGCGTACTTCGCAGAGGGAGCGATTCTCGGTGCCTCGGTATATCTTGTGAGCCGAGGTGTCAAGAATCCGTTGCACACGAAAAAGAAGTAACAAAAATGGGAGCTAAACGACGGTTTGGCTCCCACAATTTTATTTTTTAATAAGATAACATAAGGATAAACCAATTTCCCAATACTACAACAACGGAAAATAAAGGAGAAACAAAAAATGCTCAATGAATTTGATGATTTGTTAACGGTAGATGAGGTGTGCGAAATTCTGCGAATCGGACATAACACAATATACGGATTACTAAAGGATGGCAAGCTTAAAGGATTCCGTTGCGGACGCATTTGGAAAATACCCAAATTAGCGGTAGAGAAATATATTTTGGAGAGCGCGGGGATTTGAATACGGCAGTCAGGTGGAAGCCTGACTGCCACTCTATTCTGCTTTGTCAGCGGCTTTCTTTATATGTTTTCCTTCAACAACTTTCCAATATATTTTTCTGTTATCGCCATATTTCTGTTTTCGTTCAACATGATATGGCATATCAAGATGCGATAACCAATAATTGGGTTTGAATCTTCTTGGCAAGCGTTGTCCTTCTCCATTACTAATATATTCGTCCACATATACTTTCATACTATGGCTCAACAGCATTCGCGGTAGCTTTGTAATGTACGACATACATTTACATGAAAATAACTTTTGCTCTTGCTCGTCAAGCCATCCTACCGAAGTCATTTGATGCAAATACTCCGAAAAAGGGACATATCCGATCCATCGTTTTATATCATATTTCTTGCCGATCCAACTCAATTGCCTTTGGAGATAACAAGTAGGATCTTTGCTAATTCTGTATTCTTGCAAAGTCTCAACAAATTGTTTAAGTGAATATAACAACTGAATATATGCCGTGTTGCTTAATTCAGAATTCCTTATATAGCTATCAATATCCTGAGAATACCTCTTTTCAACAAAAAGCTGGTTTTCTTCTTTTTTGGTAGCATCTTTGATTTTTGAATACAAAGATTCATCAACCAACTTCTTATTTTTTACCATAAAATAACTCATCATCAAATTCAGCTTATATTCGTAATTACTTCTCAAATGGTTGATATCATTGGGAGAATATGCTTTAATATATAAATTTATACTTTCATCACTCTCTGCTCGTTTCCTTCCCAGCATCTGAACAAATGTAGTTTGATTAGACTGTGCAATTACAATGTTCCGCAAATCGGGATCGTGTAGGCTTACACCGCAATCCAATACCTTTGTAGCAATTAAAACCTTACAATTAAACCGCTCGTTCTGAGCAATTTGATTGAACGTTTGTTTACACCCATCTTTATAATTATTTTTGTTTTCGGAATTAATAAACACCGCACTGCATCCCAAATAACTGAGTATTGTTTTCAATGTTTCCCCATCGATTTTATAATCCACAAACAACAACCATTTTTCATTAGATTTTGCGATGATCTCTATTAGATTTTTGTAATCATCAAAATAAAACTCTTTCACATAGGTATAGTCATTGTCAAAAAAGCAAATGTGATCTTTATCCCTCGCAAAAAAGTAGTTGTTCCATTGAGTATAATTTTTCACCGTAGAATCCACAAAATCGAAACCGTACTGAAATGGGTGATTCATCAGATTCATATGATTTTGAATTGCTCTTTCAGATAAAAAATTATATTCTACATCGTCTCTGATTCTTCGATCTGGAGCTGCGCCTCCCATAATCAATGAAACAGCTTGCGCTTCCCTCTCAATTTCATCCTTGTTTGTTGGCTCACGCAATTCATTAAGGCGTATTCTTCTTTTGTTATATACATCATATGCGCTTTGAAAGATCGTTTCTTTAGAAAAATCATCTCTAAGACCGGTAGACGGAAGTCCCAATCCTGTTATATATTTATTGTACCTTACATTATGCTCCATGCGGGATTCTTCCAAATAGCAAAGCAATGGCTCCGGCGTTGCTGTTATTAACACAGAAATACCGTGAGATTGCCTTAATTTATCTGCAGACCAATAATTGGTATTAGAATTGAACAATGCGTCTGAAATAAGATAATGGGCTTCATCAAAAATATAGTACAGAATATCTTTTGAATACAATATATTTTGTTCTTTCTCCTGAGCAACGATATTATTCTTGTTTTTTAACCGTTCTTTATAGGTGTCACTTTTACTTAGTTTGATTGTTTTTTCAGGTAAAACAAAATCTGGAAATTGATGGGTTTGCTCACAGTGTTGATAGGTAAAAATATGTAAGTATTGCAATTCTTCTTCTGAAAAGTCAGATTCCATACAATTCAAACGCTTAACACCATATTGTTCACTCATCTGATTTTCTAAGGTTTTTCTGTTGCAAAGATATACCATATGTTTTCTTTGCTTTATGGCATTTTTTAAAAGCTTATCAAAGACGAATCGGCTTTTTCCAGTTCCCGTTGGAGCTGATATTAAAGCAATACTTCCCAGCCGCCATTGCTCATAGTCTTTAATTCTATCGCTTACATATACCACTTTATAACCTCCATTCAACTACTTTATCTATGTTTATATAATAAAGTATACACAAAAAATATTTCCATGTCAAGTAGCTTTGTAATATCGTAATAACCTTCTTTTTAATAGAGTATTTCGCTCTTTTGTAATCAGGAAATTACATACTATTACTGTGAATCGTTTCTAAAACACAAGGAGGGTTATTATGTCCAAAACAAGAGCAAACAGAGAGGGCAACATTCGGCAGCGTGCTGACGGTCGATGGGAGGTACGTATTACACTTGGAATCGACTTTGCCACAGGAGAGCCGAAACGAATCTCACGATATGCCGCCACACAAGCAGAGGCGGTCAAGCTATTACATCAGCTCTCATTTATGAGAGACACTGCTCCAAACCGTTTCCATACTATTACGCTCGGCGAATGGTTGGATATGTGTTTGGAAATATATATGAAACATACATTAAAGCAGTCGACCTACAATAGCTATGAAAGCTACATAAGGGTACATCTGAAGCCTGCGCTTGGCGGTCTTGCTTTGCAGGATATTACACCAAGGCTTCTGCAACAGTATTACAATTACAAAGCAGAGACAGAAGGATTGGCGCCCAAGACTTTGGTAAACATCAATCTGTTTTTACATAAGGCATTATCATTTGCCGTATCTGAGGGATATTTGCAGAGCAATCCCGCCGAGGCAATCAATCTCTCCCGTGGACATAAACCACAGATCGAGATACTAACACGAGACGAACAAGCACAGTTGATTCGGGCAAGTTATCAACACCGCTATGGAGTATTTATCCGCTTGACATTGTTTACAGGATTACGTCTTGGCGAGTTATTAGGATTGCGTTGGGAGGATATCGACTTCCAAATGGGTCTTTTACACGTCCGCAGAACACTCAACCGTCTCAACAAAAAAGAGCGTCCTACGACGCTCGGTGAGGCAACGACGGAGATCGTGATACAAGATCCGAAGTCTGAAAATTCAATTCGCAGCATTCCGTTGTTACCCTCTGTGGCACAGGATTTGCTCATTTGGAAATCGGTACAAGCCAATGACAGACTTGCCGCAGGGGAGCAATACTGTGATAGCGGTATGCTCGTCACAAATCCATTTGGCGGGTACGTTGAGCCGAGGACATTCAAGGATTACTATAATCAGATATTGGAGCTTGGCGGTATGCGGCATTTCACATTCCACGCATTGCGCCACACATTCGCATCACGTGCTTTGGAACAAGGAATGGATCCAAAGACGCTATCTGTTATATTAGGTCATTATTCGGTTTCCTTCACCCTTGACACCTATGCTCACGTTCTTGTTGACCATAAGCGGGAGGGTATGGCTCTGATGGAAGACCTTTATAATATGGCACCGATCTCGGTACAACCAAATTCATATCCGCTCGTTATTACAACGCAGGAGGACGGAACGCTGTTCTTTACAGCTCCCGACTTTCCTGCGATTTCTTTTACTGGAACCGATTTGCAAGGTGGCATCCAATATATCAAGGAGCGTATTGAGGAAGATTTATTAACCGCTGTTGTGCCACCTATGGCGACACCTATTCCACAGATACCGATTACACCAAATCAATTAGCCGTACAAGTTGCAGTTTGATTCTATGATTTTCCTTGAGTTTGTAACAGAATATTCATAGTTAGAGGGGTCAAAATGGGGTCAAATTCAAAATAAAAAGTGGAGCCAATCCCCACTTTGGCTCCACTTTGCATGAAAAAACACCCGAAATCAATGATTTCAGGTGTCTTTTTTGGTTGCGGAGGTGGGATTTGAACCTCACGACCTCCGGGTTATGAGCCCGACGAGCTACCAGGCTGCTCTACTCCGCGATATGAAATTGTGAATGACTTTTCCCAAGGACTTCAGCCTTCACACTTTGTTTCGGGGATTGTGCCCCGCCGTGTCACTTTTGCGACCCCTTGGTGCCGGTGACCGGGATCGAACCGGTACGATACTTTCGTATCACGGGATTTTAAGTCCCGGGCGTCTGCCTGTTCCGCCACACCGGCAGGTAACACCAAGAGACCTTTGCGCCCCATTCGGTTCGCATTTTATATTATAGCACATCTTTTCTCCCTTGTCAAGCCTTTTTCGGAAATTCTTTTATTTTTCTTCTCAAAATCCCCCACTTGAACGGGGGGCTGTTCTATTATTATGCCATATCACGCGTATTTATTCATCGACCGCAAAAAAAGGAGCCGATCCGAAGACCGACTCCCATTTGGGGATTTAATTAATATTCGTAGTAGAAGGAAATACCGTCGATTACGATCACATCGCCGTAATACTCAGCGAACATGCCTCTGTACTCGCTGTCACCAACCGGAAGCTGCATGTTAACCTTTCCACCATCATACACATATTCGCCCGAGGCAGTAATAACAGCCTCCAGCACAACCATTTCGCAATCAAAGGTTCCATCCTCATAGAAGGTATAGGTCAAGCCCGCATCACTGGTATAAGAACCAACACGGAAGGCAGGAGAATCCTCTGCACCAATACTACCGATCAGACCAACCAGCGGGCTATCGGAAATACTTTCGATCAGTGCCTGCCAATCCTCTGCGGTCAGGCTCATGATTTCCTTCGCATCTGCGGAAACAGCGGGAACGGTTGCGGTGGGATCAACCACGATGGAAACACCGAGATCGGAGAGCGTCACACCGGTAGAACCGCTTGCTGCACCGACAGAATTGATTGCAACGGTAACCTTACCGTCCTTGATGCCGATGTTGCCCTTTAGTTCTGCAGAGATCTTCTGACCTACGTATTCCTCAAGGTTGACATCAGCCTTGACTTCCAAATCGCCGTCTGCCTTATCATAGGTAGCGGACAGAACGAGCACGTCGTTCAGTTCCATAGCCTCCGGAGCCACTGAAATGACATCAACGTCACCCTTGATAATTACGTTTCCATCCTTTTCTTCCTTAGTCAGGTTAATCGCAGCAGAAGCTTCGATTTCCATGGTCTCATCGGATTCGGTCACTTCTGCATTTACTGCCATATTCATGGTAATTGCGGTTGCGGAAGCATTGACAGACACATCGATGGTTGCGCTACCATCTACGCCTTCAGCGGTCTTCAATTCTTCAGAGGGAGCAACGGTACCCTTGATTGCCTCATTTACAAGTGCGCCACCGTCTTGTGCGATAGAAGCGGACAGATCGAGATCAATTACAACATACTGATTCATATAGTTGATGATCATATCCTTGCCCTGACCAACGGTTTCTTCGCTGAACTCGGGCAGATCCATTACGGAAGCAAAGTTGCCGTAAACGTCCACGAACAGATCGGGAAGGTTCTCTGCAACATAGGTGAAGTATGCCTCGATGGTTTCATTGGTGAATTCATAAGTAAGCGTAAGAGCTTCAACACCGTTCACGGTTTCTGCCTTCACAACGGGATTGAGCTTCTTCAAAGCCTCGTTGTTCCATGCAACGAGTTCTGCATAATCCTCGGAATCCTTTGCAGTTTCTGCAAAAGGCAGTTCCCAAGCCTTAACCAGCATTTCGAAAGTAGGCAACAGGGCATTCACAGCCTCCTCACCGCCTGCCATCTGTGCCAGTGCGCTATCCTTGAAGTTTGCAACGATGTTGGGGATATCTACCTTGTAAGCATCATCGGAGCCGAAAATGGACTCGCCGGATGCAGCGATACCGTCTTTATCGATGTAGATGACGCCGCCAAGGTTCTCCTCACCGAGCGCAACCTGCAGATCAAGCACCAGCTTGTTGAGCAGATTGTCCTGAGTATCGGCATAAACGGTCATCTGGGTTTTGCCGAGTCCGATCTCTTCCTTCAGCATTTCATTATCGACAACAAGTGCTACAGAGCCCTTGTTCATGTTGCCGATTACGGAGTTGACGCCTGCTACGTCAAAGAACGCAGAGAACGCCTTTGTCAAGCCCGCAGCGACCAAGCCGGGGTTGTTCTGCAGATCCTCAACGGTCAGCTTTTTGTTTCCGTCTCCGTTATCACCCGTATTCTCAGGGTCGCTGCAGGAAAACAGCATAAAGCAACCGGTAAAGAGCATGCAAAGAACCAGTACGATTGATAAGATTTTTTTCATTTTCTTATACCTCTCTCTTTTGATATTTTTGGGGGACCTCCCCATACTCTATATTATAGCACTTTCACCACACAATGTCAACTGTTTTTATCAAAAAAAAACAAAAAACAGCGGTGAGCCAAATGCAATTTGCACCCGGCTCACCTGCGTTTCATTTTATAAATTATCCGACTTCTTCAAAATAATCAACACTCATCGTAGACGTACTCGATACCGTCGATCACAATCATGTCGCCGTACAGTTCAATGACGACATCAATGCATACGGGATCCTCTGCCTCCTCAGTCCAGCCCTCGAGATACAGCCAATTGACCTCGTAGCCTTCTTCATCAACGGAAGAGTATATTTCATAAGATCCGCGCATCATGAACCCGTCTGTGGTATAATGCTCAAAATAACCGGTATCTTCAAAATAATAGTAAACGGTCTCGCTCTCATCCACATACGTTCCCATAAGGAATTCTCCCGAAAAATAGGAATCATCGTAATAGTACGGTGTATCACCGATCACAAGAACCTCGCCCTTATCCACGAGATCCAAATGATTGTACTGCCAGTCCTCAACGGAATCGTTCCAGTATTCCAGAACAAGCGTTGTTCCGTCATCCTCAATGTAGTAGTAGCCCCACAGATACTCATCATTTGCGCCGAAGTACTCAAACATATCCTCCTCGAAGATATACATGTCGGAATTATCACTTACGTAGCATCCATCAAGCAACGGCTGTACCTGCGGCTGCATCGCGGAAATCAGCTGTCCCAGAGGGCTGTTCATAACAGCCTCAAAGAGAGCTCCCCACTCCTCGATGGTCTGGTCCATGATCTCGGTTGCATCTGCGGGAATTGCGGGAACCTCTGCCGTGGTGTCGATCTCGATCGTAACACCGATATCGGACAGTGCATAGCCGTCTGCCGCTACGGAATCTACCGCAAACGTCACCTTGCCGTCCTTGACGATCAGAGCGCCGCCAAAGGATGCGGTAATGGTTTTCTCATCGGTAACGCTCTCGCCGGTCTCTGTATCCGTAATCGTGTACTCGACGTTGATAGCCCCCTGTACTGCCAGTGCACCGTTTTCCTTGTTATAGGTTGCCAGAATCATAATCAGATCGTCCTTTGCAACCTCCTCACCGTCCAAATCAACCAAGTGGACATCCAGGTCGCTTTGGTAAGTCACAAAACCCTCCTCTTCCGTGCGGGTCGTGGCAAAATGGACCGTAGCCGTTTCAGTAAAGCCATCCGCCGCATATTCAACGGTTACATCAAGCGTGATCGCATCACCGCTGAAGCGGATGCTTACGGAGGGATCAATCGTGTAGCCATAGGACATATCCTCGTCATCCAAATTACCAACCAGCGACACATCAACTAATGAGCCGTCCTCCTCGGAAAGTGAGAAGGAAAGAAGCACATTGAATTTACAGTTTGCATCGATCTGTGCAGTCAGCGTCTCGTAGGACTCTGTCATCATTTCCTTCACGGCTTCCACATCGGGAATTTCCGCGCCGAGGAGTGCATTCATTGCAAATACAAATTCATAGTACGACTCGGGCGCCTCGCTTGCGAATGATTTCAAATAGCTTGCAACTGTTTCGTTGCTGATGGTATAAACCACCGTCCAAACAGGTACATCGTTGACAGTTTCGGTCTTTGCAACAGGATCCAGCTTCAGCATCAGCTCCTCGGCAAATGCCGCCATCTCTGCGTTGAACTCCTCGTTGACGAGAGGCGTGGTGGTAACCGTTGTCCAGACCTCCTCGAACATCTGCAGAGACGCAATCAGCATTTCCGTATTCTCGGGATACGCTGCCTCAAGCTCGGTCTTAAGCTCGCTGTTCATAAAATTATCAACAATATTTGCCACGTTCAGTTTGTAAGCGCCGTCGGTGCCGAGAATTATCTCGCCGAGCACACCGATGTTTTCCTTATCCATGTAAATGGATGCCTCCAACGTATCCTCACCGAGAACGATGCTGGTATCGGATGCAAGCTTGTTGAAGATGCCGCCCGTCATATCAAAGGACAGTGTTTCCATAATTCTACCGATGCCGTATTCCTCAAACAGCATCGAGTTGTCAACAGTAATGCGCAAAGCACCCTTTTCCATGCCGCAAAGCGTGCCGGAAACGTTTGCAACGTCAAAGAAGGAAAACAGGGACTTGTTCAAACCCTCCGAAATCAGCTGCAGTACATTATCCTTCATGAGAGTCTCTCCACCGGAGGTGTTGTCATCCCCGTTATCACCGCCGGGAACATTTTCGTCGCCCTCGTTGTCTCCGCCGGGAACAGTCGAGTTGTCCTCATCGGGGACGGTTGTGTTATCCTCGCCGGGGACGGTTGTGTTATCCTCGCCGGGGACGGTTGTGTTGTCCTCGCCGGGGACGGTTGTGTTGTCCTCGCCGGGGACGGTTGTGTTGTCCTCGCCGGGGATGGTTGTGTTATCCTCGCCGGGGATGGTTGTGTTATCCTCGCCGGGGATGGTTGTGTTATCCTCACCGGGAACGGTTGTGTTGTCGGAATCGCCTTGGGTCGTTTCCGATGAACCGGAGCCTCCGAACAAATCGCAAGAAGCCATTGCAATACAGCTCGTAAAGAGCATGCAAAGCACCAGAATGATCGATAGAATTTTTCTCATGTCTTTTCTCCTTTTTATGAGGTGTTGCCTTATATTGGGATTTCCTCTCTTAATATTATATCACGCTTTTTACAAAGCGTCAATACCTTTTGCAAAAATTTATTTTTTCAATTTTTTGTTTATTTTTGTTTACAGCGTTGCCGCCATAACCGCCTTGATGGTATGCATGCGGTTTTCCGCCTCGTCAAAGACGATCGATTGCACCGACTCGAACACCTCATCGGTAACCTCCATTGCATCCCTTCCAAACTTCTCACCCATCTCCTTACCGACGGTTGTTTTCAGATCATGGAACGCGGGCAGGCAGTGCATGAATACAGCGTTTCCGCCCGCCGCATTCATCAGTGCGCGATTGACCTGATACGGAGAGAGTTCGCGAATGCGCTCCTCCCAGACCTCCACGGACTCGCCCATCGATACCCAGACGTCGGTGTAGATCACGTCCGCACCCTTGACGGCGGTTGCGGGATCTTCCTCAAAGGTCAGGGTTGCTCCTGTGTCCTTTGCGATCGCCTCACACTGTGCGACAAGTGCCGCATCGGGGAAATATTTTTTCGGTGCACAGGCAACGAAGTGCAGTCCCATCTTCGCGCATCCGACCATCAGCGAGTTCCCCATATTGAAGCGCGCGTCGCCCATGTAGACGAATTTGATACCCTTGAGCTTTCCGAAATGCTCACGAATGGTGAGAAAATCGGCAAGGATCTGCGTAGGATGGAATTCGTTGGTAAGCCCATTCCATACGGGAACACCCGCATATTTGGCAAGCTCCTCAACAATCTCCTGACCAAAGCCGCGATATTCAATACCGTCATACATTCTGCCGAGCACGCGTGCGGTATCCGCAATGCTCTCCTTTTTGCCGATTTGCGAGCCGGTGGGATCCAGATAGGTCACCCCCATGCCAAGATCACGCGCGGCAACCTCAAACGCGCAACGGGTACGCGTGCTGGTCTTCTCAAAGATCAAAGCGATATTCTTTCCCTCGCACAGCTTGTGCGCCTCGCCCGATTTTTTCTTTACCTTCAGCTCTGCGGCAAGGTCGATCAGTCCCCCGATCTCCTCGGGAGTATAATCCAATAGCTTTAAAAAGCTTCTGCCTTTCAGGTTCATTTTTACCGACATCCTCCTTTTTTTGAGTAATGCTTGATTTTTCAGCCGCTTTTTCTTTGCAAAAAGAAGGCGCAAAGAAAAAGCTAACAAAAAGAAACGCCGTAAGGGAAATTTCGCCGCCTGCAGGCGACAAGGAGGGTTACGCACCCTCCACCGCGCAAGCTTTTGAAAAAAGCTTGACCAAAACTTTTAGCGAACTGGCGAACATCGTTATACGCACGCGCTCTTAATAACCTCAATCGCACGCGCAAGCAGCTCCTCGGGAATATTGAGCGGCGGGAGCAGACGAACCTTGTTCTTCGCCTTGATTACAAGCACGCCCATCTCGCGACAAGCGGCGATGACATCTCCCGCGGGCTTTTCGGTCTCAATACCGAGCATCAGACCCATGCCCGTAACGCTCTTGACACCGGGCACATCCTTGAGCCCGTCTATAATCATCTGCGAGCGCTTTTTGACGCCGTCTAGCATTTTATCATCCAAGCGCGAGAGGATATTGAGCGCACCCGCACAGGCAACAGGGTTTCCGCCAAAGGTCGAGCCGTTGTCGCCGGGAGCAAAGATGTCCTTGACACGCTCGCCCAGCATCGTCACACCGATCGGAAGTCCTCCGCCGATACCCTTTGCCGTGGTGACCACGTCGGGAGTAATTCCATAGTTCATATAGCCGTACAGCATACCCGTACGTCCGTTTCCGCACTGCACCTCATCGGCAATCAACAAAAGGTCCTTCTCCTCTGCGAGCTTTGCAATCCCCGCAACGAATTCGGGGGGCAGCGGATTGACGCCGCCCTCCCCCTGCACGACCTCAAACATGATTGCCGCGAGAGGCATCTCGTCGGCGATCTTCTTTACCGCCGCAAGATCGTTCGCAGGTGCATAAACAAATCCCGGCGTCATGGGAGTGAACAGCTGATGGAACACGTCCTGTCCCGTTGCCGAGAGCGTGGTGATGGTACGTCCGTGAAAGCTGTTGCAAAGCGTCAGGATTGTATACGCATCCTCGCCCTTGCGCTCGGTGCCGTATTTTCTTGCCACCTTGATCGCACACTCGTTTGCCTCGGCACCCGAGTTGCAGAAAAAGACCTTTTTCATTCCCGTACGCGTACAAAGTTGCTCGGCAAGACGCGCGCATGGTGCGGTATAATACAAATTTGATGCGTGCTGCAGCTTTCCCAGCTGCTCGGTCACTGCGGAGACCCATTCGTCGTCCGCAACACCGAAGGTATTGACCGCGATACCCGTACCGAGGTCGATGTACTCCTTCCCATCCGCATCGGTCACAAGTGCACCCTTTCCAGAGACGATCTCTACGGGAAAACGCGCATACGTATTGGCAACGTAAGATTGATCAAGTTCAATGGTATTCATAACAATTCTCCTAAATTACTCTTCCCCACGCAAAAACATAGTTCCGATCCCCTCGTCGGTCAACGTTTCGATCAGAATCGAATGGCTGACGCGTCCGTCAATAATAAACACGCGATGCACACCCCACTTGATGGCGTTGACACAGCACTCCACCTTCGGGATCATGCCACCGTTGATAATGCCCTCTTCGATGAGCTTCGGTGCTTCCTCAACAGTAATCTGGGAAATAAGCGTCGAGGGGTCGTTCTTGTCGCGCAGAATGCCGCTGATATCGGTCATGGAGATCAGCGCCTCCGCGTGCAGCTCTCCTGCAATCTTTGCCGCTGCGGTATCCGCATTGATGTTGTAAATATTTCCTTCCTTGTCGCATCCGATGGTGGAAACGACGGGAATGTAACCTTTATCGATCACGTCGAGAATGGGTTGTACGTCAACGTTTGTGATTTCACCGACAAAGCCGAGTCGTTCATCCTTGACTTTCGCCTCGATCATATGACCGTCCACACCCGAAAGTCCGAGCGCACGACCGCCCATGTTCTGGATCAGATTGACCAGACTCTTGTTGATCTTACCCGACAGCACCATTTGCACGACCTCGACGGTTTCCTTGTCGGTTACGCGCAGACCGTTTACAAACTCGGTCGCCTTGCCGATTTTTGCAAGCATCTCGGTGATCTCGGGGCCGCCGCCGTGCACGAGCACGACTTTGACACCTATGAGGGAAAGCAGAATCATGTCTCTCATCACGGAATTTTTCAGATGCTCGTCGATCATTGCGTTTCCGCCGTATTTCACGACGATCACCTTGCCCGTGTATTTTTGAATATATGGAAGCGCGTGGACCAGAATCCGTGCGCGATCCGCATTGGAAATTTTCATAATAAAACCTCTTTCGGGCTGTGATATCACAGCCCGTTTCACAGTTCAAATTTGTCAGCCTCTTTTTCTTTGCAAAAAAGAGGCGCAAAGAAAAAGTTTACAAAAAGAAACGCCGAAGGAAAAATTTCGCGCGCTGCGACACGCGACCAACGCCCCACGGCGTTGGATCCGTGCCTCCTTTTGAAAAAAGTGGGCAAAAACCTTTCCCGAAGAGTTTGTGCGAACACATCAATTACGTACGGTAATCTCCGTTGATCTTGACGTAATCGTAGGTCAGATCACAGCCCCACGCGGTGGATTTTGCATCACCGCTGTTGAGCCCCACGCGAATCTCGATCTCACTCTCCAGCAAAATCTCCTTCGCCTTCTCCTCGGAGAAATCCACACCCGCACCGTTCTTGCAGACCATGATCTCGCCCTTCGCGGATACTAACCACACGTCTACCTTCTGCACGTCCACATCCGCGCCGCTGTAGCCGATCGCACACAACACACGTCCCCAGTTGGCATCCGCGCCGAACATTGCCGCCTTCGTCAGAGAGGAGCAAATGACGGATTTCGCCACTGTCTTCGCGGTCTTGTCATCCTTCGCACCACTAACCTTGCACTCGAGCAGCTTGGTCGCACCCTCGCCGTCAGCAGCAATACGACGGCAAAGCGCCACGGTGATGGTGTTGAGAGCCTTCATGAACTCCGAGAAGTCCGCGCCCTCGGCGATGATCTCCTGATTGCCCGCCATACCGTTCGCAAGCACCGTTACCATGTCGTTGGTCGAGGTATCCCCGTCGATGCTGACCATATTAAAGGTGTTCTGTACGTCGCCCGACAAAGCCTTTTGCAGCATCTCGGACGAGATTGCGCAGTCGGTGGTAATGAACACAAGCATCGTCGCCATGTTGGGATGGATCATACCCGATCCCTTCGCGATGCCGCCCATCTTGCAGGTCACGCCGCCGATCTCAAAGCTGACAGCGACCTCTTTTTTCTTCGTATCGGTGGTCATGATACCCTCGGCAGCCAGAGTGCCATTCTCTGCGCTCATACCGCTCACCAGCGTGGGAATGCCGTTTGCGATGGGCTCAAGGTTGAGCGGCTGACCGATGACACCCGTGGAAGCCACGACAACGTCCTCGGCAGAGATCTTCATCTCCTTTGCCAAAAGCTCACTCATCTGCTCGGCGATCTCAATGCCGTTTGCGTTGCAGGTGTTCGCGTTTCCGCTGTTGCAGATGACTGCCTGCGCGCATCCGTCCGCAAGATGGCGGCGCGTCACGGCAAGGGGAGCGCCCTTGACCAGATTGGTGGTATAAACAGCCGCCGCGTTCGCGCGCACCTCGCTGTAGATCAGCGCCAGATCGCGCTTGGTCTTATTCTTGCGGATTCCGCAATGAATTCCGTTTGCCATAAAGCCCTTTGCGGCACACACGCCGCCGGTAATCATTTTCATGTCATAAAATATCCTTTCGATAAATGGTAAAAGAAAAGGGGGATGGGAACCTCTCACAAAAGGTTCCCATAACCATTAAAGCTCCAGTCCGAGATACGCTTCAACTCCGAGCACCATATTCAGGCATTCGATCGCCGCTCCGGACGCACCCTTGCCGAGATTGTCATATCTCGCAACCAGCAAAATGCGCTCATCGTTGCCATGCACCGACACCTGCATGGAATCCTTGCCCGACAGTGCCGCGGCGGAGAGAAATCCCTCCTCATCAACGCTCTCCGCATAGGAAAGCAGGGGCGTCGTGTAATACTTCGCATATACCGCCTTGATATCCTCAACGGTCTTACCATCGACAAGCTGATGCGAAAACAGAGGGATCGTAACCTCCATACCGCTGTAGAAATCAGCGACAATCGGGAGAAATGCCGGAGCGTTCGCAAGCCCCGTGACCGCCCTCATTTCCTTCAAATGCTTGTGCTGCTGTGTCAATCCGTACTGACGGGGAGCCGCAAGCAGCTCATCTATCTCATCCGTCTCATACTGTGCGATCATCTTCTTGCCGCCGCCGCTGTAGCCCGTCAGAGACGTGCAAGTCAGCACCGCATCCGCAGGGAGAATGGCCTCGCGGATCAAGGGATAGACCAGCGCGATAAATCCGCTGGCATGGCACCCCGGAACAGCGATACGCTTTGCCGTCTTAACCGCCTCGGCGCGCTCGGTTGAAAGCTCCGGAAATCCGTAGCACCAACCGTCAAGCGTGCGGTGCGCCGTGGAGGTATCCAATACGACCGTATCCGGATTTTCGATCATCGCCACAGCCTCACGTGCCGCGTCATCGGGCAAACAGAGGAACACTGCGTCTGCCGCATTCAACATTTCCTTTCGCGCCGCCGAATCTTTTCGTTTCTCCTCGGGAAGCGTCAACAATTCAATATCGGCTCTTGCCGCCAACCGCTCGCGAATGCGCAAGCCCGTGGTTCCGGCACTGCCGTCAATAAAAATCTTTTTCATTTTGCAAAAACTCCTGTACCGAACGGATCTGTGCCTTGACCGACTCGGGACCTGTGCTGCCCGCCGAGACGCGCTTTCCGACGCAGGTCTCCAGCGAGATTTCCGCATATACGTCCTCGTCAAACAGCTCCGACGCCGCGCGGTATTCCGCAAGCGACACATCCTCGAGGGTTTTGCCCTTTGCGATGCAGTCCGCAACGAGACCGCCGACCAGCTTGTACGCCGTACGGAAGGGCATACCCTTCTTGGTCAGATAATCGGCAAGATCGGTCGCATTGAGGAATCCCTTTTGCGCCGCCGCATACATATTCGGCTTGTTGACGCGCATTGTGCGGATCATGGGAGCAAACACACGCAGACACATCTTGACGGTATCCACCGCATCGAATACGCTCTCCTTGTCCTCCTGCATATCCTTGTTGTATGCAAGCGGCAAGCCCTTGAGCACGGTGAGCAGTGCGATCAGATCCCCGTACACCCGTCCGGTCTTTCCGCGTACCAGCTCCGCCATATCGGAGTTCTTCTTCTGCGGCATAATCGACGAGCCCGTGGTATAGGCATCGTCCAGCTCGACGAATTTGAACTCCCAGCTCGACCAAAGAATGATCTCCTCGGAAAACCGCGACAGATGCGTCATGGTCAGCGAGAGCGCCGAAAGCAGCTCCACACAAAAGTCTCTGTCCGACACACCGTCAAGGCTATTTTCGGTGATGCCCGAGAATCCAAGCTGACGCGCGACAAACATGCGGTCGATGGGGTAGGTCGTACCCGCCAGTGCGCAGGAGCCGAGCGGAGAATAATTCATTCTCGCCGCCGCATCGGAAAGCCTTCCGTCGTCGCGGCGCAGCATCATCGCATACGCCAACAGATGCTGTGCGAAGGTAATGGGCTGTGCACGCTGCAGATGGGTATATCCCGGCATGATCGCGTCCTGATTCTTTTCTGCCTGCTCGCAGACCGCCGCGATCAGATCGCGGATCAGCGCACGGATCTCACGGATCTCGTCGCGCAGATACAGACGGATATCCAGCGCCACCTGGTCGTTACGGCTGCGCGAGGTATGGAGCTTTTTGCCCACGTCACCGATACGCTTCGTCAGCTCCGCCTCGACGAACATATGAATGTCCTCCGCATCAGGATCGATCGCAAGCGCACCGCTGTCCAGATCGTCCAGGATCCCCTGCAAGCCGTCAATAATCTGCTCGCTCTCCTGTTCCTCTATGATGCCGCAGACTGCCAGCATAGTTGCATGCTCCATTGAGCCTGCAATATCCTGTCTGTACATCCGCGAATCGAAATGAATGGAAGAGTTGAAGTCATCCGCCTCACGCGAGAGTGCCCCCTCGGTTCTTCCTGCCCACATTTTTTCCATGATTGCTGTTTTATCCTTAAAATTGCATTATTTTTTGTTTTTGTTCTTTGCTGCGACAGCCGCCTGCACCGAAATCGGCAGACCCCAGAGATTGATAAAGCCCTTGCTGTCCTTCTGATCGTAAACGTGATCCTCACCGAAGGTTGCAATCTCCTCGGAATAGAGCGACCAATCACTCCATGCGCCCGCCTTGATCATGTTGCCCTTGTAAAGCTTGATCTTGACCTTACCCGTGACATGCTCCTGCGTCTTTTCGACAAATGCGGAGAGCGCCTCGCGCAGAGGAGTGTACCACTGACCGTTGTAGAGCAGCTCGCCGAAGGTGACCGACAGCTCCTGCTTCTTGTGCATGGTCATCTTATCGAGACAAAGCGTCTCCAGATAATTGTGTGCGAAATAAAGGATCGCTCCGCCGGGCGTCTCATAAACACCGCGACATTTCATGCCGACAAGACGATTCTCGACGATGTCCAAAAGACCGATACCGTTTGCGCCACCGATCTCGTTGAGCTTGAGGATGATCTCCTTTGCGCTCATCTTCACGCCGTCCAGAGCGACGGGTCTGCCCGCCTCGAAATCCAGCGTTACGTATGCGGGGGTATTGGGAGCCTGCATGGGAGATACTCCCATTTCGAGGAAGCCGGGCTTGTCGTACAGAGGCTCGTTGCCTGCATCCTCAAGATCCAGTCCCTCGTGGGACAGATGCCACATATTCTTGTCCTTGGAGTAGTTGGTCTCGCGGTTGATCTTCAGCGGAACGTTGTGCGCCTCCGCGTACTCGATCTCCTCCTCACGGGACTTGATATCCCACTCACGCCAAGGCGCGATGATCTTCATACCGGGAGCGAAAGCCTTGATGGCAAGCTCAAATCTCACCTGGTCGTTTCCCTTGCCGGTGCAACCGTGGCAAACTGCGTCAGCGCCCTCTGCGATAGCGATCTCCGCAAGTCTCTTACCGATGATGGGGCGTGCAAGCGCCGTACCCATCAGGTATTCCTCATATTTTGCGCCCGCCTGCACGGTGGGGATGATCATATCCTCGACAAATTCGTCGGTCAGATCTTCAATATAGATCTTGGACGCGCCGGTCTTGATCGCCTTCTCCTCCAAGCCCTCCAATTCATCTGCCTGTCCGACGTTACCGGAAACTGCGATGATCTCGGGATTGTTATAGTTTTCCTTGAGCCACGGAATGATGATAGAAGTATCCAGACCGCCGGAATAAGCGAGTACTACTTTTTTGATTGATGTATCCTTCATGATGAAGCCTCCTGAAAGCATGGGGCGCCGCATACGGACGTCCCGGAATTTGATGTGCATAATTATACATCATCTTCCCAAAAAAGTCAACCTTTTTTCGGAAAATATTTATCTTTCTATATTTTGCACAAGCAACTTCATTTTGCAACCACCTTTTTGGGCAGATTACAAGTGCATAAAGTGAATATTTATGCACTTGTAATCGTGTTTATATGAATATTTATAAGACAAAAGAAAAAGAAGCGAAAAAACGCACTTCTTTTCCTTAAATATATGTATCTCAATACTTCGCCACGATCGCAGCCATCTCGTCGAATTTTTCCTCGATCTCGGCAACCAGCTTGAATTGCGTGCGACAACGGTCGAGATTGTGTCCCTCGCGATGGATCGAGAAATACACGTCCCCGTTGATGTGATCGGCAAGGAAGCGGATACCGCACTCCAGCGTCATCATCAGCACCGAAAGCGGCAACAGCTCTCTTTCCTTTTGCGTAATACTGTCCCCCAGCTCGCCGAGAAAGCCCTTGGTGAACGCCTCGAACTTTGTCAGATCAAAGTGGATTTTATCCAAATCGATTTCATCCTCCGCACCCGTGGAAGCACCGAAGCGCAGAGCGTCACCGAAATCGTACAGCATCGAGCCGGGCATGACGGTATCAAGGTCGATTACGCAGATCGCCTTATTGGTCGCAGCATCCAGAAGGACGTTATTCAGCTTGGTATCGTTGTGCGTCACGCGCAACGGAACGCTTCCGTCCGCGATGGCGTCGGTGATCATTGCCGCATACTTGCGGTGCGAGAGTGCAAAATCAATCTCTGGCTGTACCTCGGAGGCTCTGCCCGAACTGTTGTTTGCCAGCGCTTCGTCCAGCTGACGGTAGCGGTTGGGCGTGTCGTGGAATTTTTCAATGGTCTCATACAGCTGATCCGCCGGGAAGTCGGCAAGCATCTGCTGGAACTTACCAAAGCCTCTTGCCGCCTCGGTGAAATCCTCAAGATTTTCCACCGATTCCAGTGACACCGTATCCTCCACGAAATAGTATGCGCGATAGTAATCTCCCTCCGCGGTCTTGTAGTAGGGCTTGCCATCCTTCGCACGCAAAAACGTCAGCGTTCCGCGTTTGGGATCGGCTCCCGCCGCCTCTAATTTTTCGCGCAAGTAGGAGGTCACTGCCATGATATTTTCCATCACCTCTGCGGGCTTTGTAAACACCGTGGTATTGATGCGCTGGAGGATCACGCGAGGGGTACTGTCCACCAGATATGTACGATTGATGTGTCCGTTTCCGTGCGGAAGTGCATTCGCCTTGACTCCAAATTGATCCAAAATCTCAACTAATTCGCTCATTTTTGATATCATACCTTTCTTTTTCTTGGATTTTTGCACAATTATCTATAAAAAAGGAGAAAACGCTTGATTTTTGAAAAAAGTTATGGTAATATTATTATAATATATCCAAAAGTAAATAGATATATAGAAATGGACATTAAACCTTTGAAAATGGCTCAAAAAATCACAGAATATACGGAAAGTTCACTGACCGATTGCGGAATCGCGCGCTGTCCCGATATTCTCGCATTTCACTGGTCACTGGATCAAAGATTTGAACAGCATTATGATTATAACGGGGAGAGGCACCCGTTTTATGAGCTTGTCTACGTCACCGAGGGCACGGTCGGCATCACGGCGGGCGAGGAGGTCTATACCTTGACCTCAGGGCAAATGCTTTTGCACTCCCCCGATGAATTTCACCGTATCTGGTCGGAATTCGAGAGCGCGCCTCGCGTGCGCAACCTCTCCTTTTATGCGGCGGCAATCCCCGCCTACGGCAACCGCATTCTGCAGCTGTCCGAAGGCGAGAGCGTCGAGCTGCTGTCCATCTGTGACACGGTCAAGCAAGGACTCGTCTCCAACGACCGCGCAATCCTCAATGAGCAAAGACTGCGTCTGGAAATGTTCCTGCTCCGTATGACGAAAAACAAGGGCAAGGTCACCGTACACCCCTCCCTCCCCTCGGCGCTTCGCTATGCCGAGATCGTCAACACGCTGCACGTGCATATGCGCGAGCAGCTCAGCGCAAACGAGATCGCCGCGCTGTGTAACATCAGCCTCTCGGCACTGAAAAAAATCTTTACCCGCTATGCGGGCATGGGCGTGTCGCGCTATTTTACCGAGATGAAGATGCGCTACGCCGCCGAGCAATTACAGGCAGGCATGCGCGTCGGCGAGGTCGCCGCGGCACTGGGATATTTCGATCAGAACTATTTCAGCACGGTATTCCGCCGTGTGATGGGGGCACCCCCGGGTACCTTCCGCCTCAATGAAAAAAAGAATGATTCACAAATAGAAAGAAAGGAAAAAAACGCCATGAAATTCATCACCGTTCCCACCTACGAAAAGCTCAGCCGCCAGGCGGCAAACATTATCTCCGCACAGATCATCATGAAGCCGCAAAGCGTTATCGGTCTGGCAACCGGCTCCTCTCCCCTCGGTGTCTACCGTCAGCTCGCCGATTGGTACAACAAGGGTGATCTCGATTTCTCCGAGGTAACCACCGTCAACCTTGATGAGTACGCGGGACTGACCGAAAACGATCCGCAGAGCTACCGTTACTTCATGCAGACCAACTTCTTCAACCACATCAACATCCGTCCCGAAAACACCTTCGTCCCCAACGGCTGTGCCGAGGATATGGATGCAGAGTGTGCCGAGTATGATGCACGCATCGAGCGCTTGGGCGGCATCGACCTGCAGCTGCTCGGCATCGGCGTTGACGGTCACATCGGCTTCAACGAGCCCTCCAGCGTATTCGTCAAGAGCACGCACGTGGTCGATCTGCACGAGTCCACCATCCGCGCAAACTCCCGTTTCTTCGAAAACGAAGATCAGGTGCCGAGACAGGCAGTCACGATGGGGATGATCTCGATCATGCAGGCAAAGAAGATCGTTCTGATCGCCAACGGTAAGTTGAAGAAGGACATCCTGCATCGCGCGTTCTTCGGTCCCATCACCCCCGAAATTCCCGCATCTATCCTCCAGCTGCACCCCGACATCACCGTCGTGTTCAGCGAGGAATAATTGAAAAGCACCGAGGGACTGAGTCACCGAACTCAGCCCCTCTTTTGATGCGACAATTCATTTTTCCAAAAGCTTCTCCAGCTCCGAGCATCCACATTCTTTTCATCAATTTCAAAAAATCTCCCTTCCTGTATCGTATCTGCACGATACTGCAATCATTATATTACAATTGTCACGCAATGTCAATCGCATGCGCTTTTTTCTAAAATCCTAAAACAAAAAAGCCAGTCCGCATACGATCCAGATGACAGCGATCATTGACGCGACGAGCGCATAAATTTCAAAATGATGGCTGTTAACCTCGGTATTCACATATGCGATTTTGGGGAAGCGCTTCAGATACACCACCGGAACGCACCACGGCATTTGCCGTGACGTCACGTATTCTTCGTAGCGAATCCAATACGTCTTGCCATTTACCGTATATTCGTACACGCTCCGACTCCGATGTTTCAGGAACGTCACCGTTACGGGGCCTGTGAAGCTTCTCCGCCCATAGACAGCAACATCCTTTTCGTACTTCGTCCGCCGCAAAAGACCGGTCGATTTCCCGATACGGTCGGATTTGCCTTCAAACGTTCGATACAAATAAAAATACACTCCACCGACCGCAAAGGACAATGCGCCAATCACAAAAAACAGCACTGCCAAAAAAATCAAAACGCCGCTCATAACGTCCTCACCTTTCGTGCTCCTCCGAGATAACTGGTGAAACCAATCCGTTTCATAACATGGTTCCTTTCTTAAAAATCAAATATACAGTTGCAGATATGATGCTAAAAAGCACAATCAGCAAGCTAATATATCGTAACAGCCTCGCACATGCGTGCGGATTTTTTGGCTCGTATTGACATAAAACAACATCACTTTAATTTCAATCCATCGCGAAAAGCGTTTCCCACCTTTTCTCCAATTACGAGATATGCTTGATTCATAGAATCATAGGTGATAGGACGAAGTTTTGATGGGTCAATTGTCCCGTCTTCCTTCAAAATACTTTCGTCGGCACTTACGTTTACAATCTTACCAACCAAGCGGCAGTTCTCCTCATCATAGGAAATCAACGTACATTCTACAGCCATTGGTAACTCTTGTATAAGGGGAGCGTCTATAAACTCGCTCTTAATACAATGGAATCCTGCTTTTGTCATTTTGTCGGGAACATCATTTCCTGATACAACGCCTAAATAATCGCATTCAACAACATGAGCAGCATCAGCCATGCTTACGGTAAAAGCTTTTCGAGAAAGAATATTTTGGGTTGTTTTGTGGTCTTCCGAGACGCAGAATGAGAGCTCATCGTAATCGCTGATTCCACCCCACGCAACATTCATGGCGTTGGGAGTACCGTCATCATTATATGCAGCAATAATAAATACAGGTTGAGGATATAAAATTGGTCCTCCGCGTTTGCCGTTAAAATTTTTTCTCATAAGATCACCGCCCTTCTGATTACATTATAGCACTCTTGGGGGTGTTTTTCAATATTCTCCCCTAAAAATGCAAGGCAATTATTCACTTTTTCTCCATCAGCAGGAATTTCGCCTACGGCGAATATACCCACACCCTGCGTCCGGTGAGCAAGCTCCCGACCTTCGGGCGGGGTATGCGAACCGGATCCCGTACTATGGAGGGTGAGTAACGCAAAAAAAAGATGCCACTTAAACCATATTCAAAAGTTTATTCATTAATATATCAGTTATTCCTTTTACCGATGGAACATGGATTATATTAATAAGTTCTCCGTCTTTTGTTATAACTGCGCTAATATTGTTTTCATTTGTTTCTGCGAGTACAAAAAGAAAAACCAGTAGAAACCTCAAATACAAGGTATCTACTGGCGTTTTTTGGAGGCGCCACCCGGAATCGGACCGGGGATGAAGGTTTTGCAGACCTCTGCCTTACCGCTTGGCTATGGCGCCGTATCAGACTCGGAAGGGGAAGATATCTTCCTCATTCCGTATGATATTCAAAAGCCTCGCTATTTGACAAAGCTTTTGAAAGAAAACGGGCACGATATCTCGTGCCCGTGAATGGAGCGGATTACGGGGCTCGAACCCGCCACCTCCACCTTGGCAAGGTGGCGCTCTACCAAATGAGCTAAATCCGC
>JAFTPJ010000094.1 GCA_017463405.1 Clostridia bacterium | reverse complement strand
GGTCTGGGCCATCGTGGCAGGGATACTGATCGCGATAACCACGACAGGAATCCTGATGAGCCTCTGACCGGAAAACGACTTCAACAACCTCTTCCAAGGTCTGAATCTAACGCACAACCCGAGAACATGATTCTGAAGATGGAAAGCGCGGGGCGCTTTTGCAGGGGTCGATTCCAATGTCATCTGCGGAGCAGACTCCGGGAATCTGAACCCAAATTTGCGCCTATGAAGCGAGTGCGGGGTTGTCAGCGTGTGGGTTTGGCGCAAATTCAAGCAAAAGCGCGGGGCGCTTTTGCAGTGCTTCGCACGGGGTCATCTGCTCCAATAACAAAAGCCCCCGAGTGGGGGCTTTTGTTATTGGAGCAGATGACGGGAATCGAACCCGCGTATTCGGCTTGGGAAGCGGACACTCTGCCATTGAGTTACATCTGCATTTCATTTTGCCTATATATTATAATACAAAATGCGCCCGATGTCAAGCCCTCGGACGCATTTTTTTATATTTTTTCGTTCCTCATTCCGCGGTTTCTGTGCTTTTTTTGCGTTTTTTCTCAAAAAACTGCGGGATTTGCGCCAGGATGATCGCAACAAATACCAACGCACATCCGAAAAACTCCCGCAGCGTCAGCGTATTGCCCGAGATCAGCCATCCGCCCAGTGCCGCGAACACACTTTCCAGGCTCATAGAAAGAGAAGCGACCGCGGGCTCGGCAAATTTTTGCCCGTAGATCTGCAAGGTGTACGCGATACCGCTGGATACGATGCCGAGATACAAAATCTGCGGCGCGGCGTCAAGGACGCATGCCCAATTCACCGTTTCAAAACAGAGTGACAGCACGCCCGAAAGAATCCCGCACACCAAAAATTGGAGCATGGAGAGCAACATCCCGCCCACGGGGTCGCCGTAGCGGTCGACGGCGAGAATATGGACGCTGAAGCTGATGGCGCAGACAAACATCAAAACGTCACCGAGATAGATGCTGTCAATGCCACCCGAAAGGCTTAATAGATAGATTCCAACGGTTGCCACCGCCACGGCAACCCACATCGGCGCCTTGATCTTTTTGCCGATAAAGACCGAAATGATCGGAACGATCACGACGTAAAGTGCGGTCAGAAAGCCGCCGCGCGCCTCGCTTGCCGCACCCGCGGGATAATTGGAAAGTCCAAACTGCTGAAAGTTGACGCTGATTGCCAGGAGCGTGCCGCAAAGCCCCCCGCCGATGAGCATCTCCTTTTGCTTCGGGCGCCCGGTGGGGAAGATCGGCTTTCCCGTTCTGATTTTCCCGATCAGCAGGAGAAGCAGAAGAAAGAGCGAGCCGATAAAGGAGCGCAGCGCGTTGAAAATAAAGGGAGGGACGCTGTCCGCAGCCTGACTTTGCGCTACGAATGCCAGCCCCCAAAGCAGGGCGGCGAGGCAAAGGAGCGCGCTTCCCTTGATATTGTTATGGAGTTTCATGATTTTCTTTCCTTTGGAGTGAAATTTTAACTCATATTATATCATATTTTCAGGAAAAAAGCAATCAATATTTAAAAAATGTGAATTTTTTTTGTTTAGCAATGTTTTTCTTGCAAAAGCACAAAAAAAATGTTATAATAATATGGATATAAAATGGGAGGGAGTGTTCTTTTGTCACAGCTTACAAAAAAGGCAATCGTGGAAGCGACACTGCGTCTGACGCAGACACATCCGCCGAACAAAATCACGGTTCGCGACATCGTCGAAGAATGCGGTATCACAAGAAATACCTTCTATTACCATTTTCATGATATCTATGAGGTGCTGGAGGATGCTGTGGATGACGGCTTTGATCAATTGCGAGCATCGTGGAGCGATGATCATACGGACCCCCTGCTATCCCTTCTGGAGTTTTGCGAGGAGAACAAAAGAATCCTGTTCAATCTGTATCGGGCGATCGGTCACGACGTGATGACATCCTACGTGCGTCGGCGGATGCACGAGGTGATGATGGAGCGCTTACATACGCTTTCTGATGGAATGGATATCTCGGAATCGGATATTCTGCTGATCTCTGCCTTTTACGAGGAGGCGCTTCTGGGGGTTTTTATTACATGGCTGAAAAAAGACAGCAGCGAGGAAAGTTCCGAGGAACGACGCGCCGTAATCGAGCGAATCCGCGTGATTTTTGAAGGACATGAGCGCTTCTGTCTGGAAAATTGCAGACGCGAGACGCTGAAAAAAGGTTGATTTTTTAGTACAATTTCAATCAAATGCCCAAAAAACGGACATTTGCGCAATTTTGTATGTAGTAAAAATTTCATTTATTTGATAAAATAACGCTGATGGAATGATCAGCAGAAAGGAGAAAAATGCGTATGAACGGACATTTCGAAACCAAAACGAACAGTGCGATCGTAAAAAGTGCAAAGATCATGCACCTGTGCTCCTCGGTCATTTTCTTGATCGCGGGACTTTTGGTGGCGCTTGTGCCGACGCTGGAGAATTTCGGGAACTTCGGAAATGTTGTTGTCGGAATCGCAAGCATTGTCATCGGCGTTACAGGTGTGTACGGCTACTTTTCCAACGATATGTACCGTTTGGCTTTTCAGTCGGATTTTGCTTTCGGAATCTTTCACGTTATTTTAGGTATTTTGCTGATCATCAACCCGGTACAGCTTCCCGTGCTGTTGCCAACGGCAGTCTCCATTCTGACCTTGCTGGACGGCGGAAACAAATCCCAGATCGCGATTGAGGGACAGCGCTTCGGTATTCACAAGTGGTATCTTGTGCTTCTGTCGGCGCTTGTTGAGATGGCGGCGGGCATTGTTCTGATGGTGCTGGCATATTACGATATGGAAACCGTGCGCGCATGGATGGGAGTAGCGATGGGCGTGGTCGGCGTTACCAATTTCTGGACGACCATGTATACCGTCCGTATCCGGGGAAATCAACAAAATCTTACGGATAAATGAGGACGAAACATCATGAGAAACATTCAAGTGCTGACCGACTCCTGCTCGGACCTTTCCGAGGAGCTGTTAAACCGATACGGCATTGACTATTGCCGTATGAATACGGTGTATGAGGAAAAGGAGACCCCCGCGTCACTGCTGTGGGAATACTACACGCCGAGCGAGCTGTACGCCATTATGCGCGGCGGAGAAAGAGTCAAGACCACGCAGGTGCCGCCCGAGGAATTCAACCGCGTATTTACCAAGTACCTTGATGCGGGCTGCGATATCATTTATATCGGCTGCTCGACCAAGCAGTCGGGCTCGGTCAATACCGCGCAGGTCGTTTCCAAAAAGCTGTTGGAAAGCCATCCCGACGCATGCATTTATTGCATCGATTCTCTCAACGCAAGCATTGGCGAGGGTATGCTTGCCATTCGCGCTGCAGAGCTCGTCAAGGAGGGGAAGGGCGCGGAGGAAATTTACAATACCGTTATGGCACTGCGCAACCGTGTCAATCAGTACGTCACCGTGCACTCGCTCGACGCACTCAAGCGTGCCGGACGCGTCAAGGCGAGCGCGGCGTTCTTCGGAAATCTGATGGGCGTCAAGCCGATTCTGATCTCCGATGCCGACGGCGTGCAGACACCGATCAAAAAGGTCAAGGGACGTGCCAATTCCTTTGCCGAGCTGGTGGCACAGCTCAAGGCATCTATCGTTGCTCCCGAGCAGCAGAGCATCTATCTTGCACATGCGGATTGCTCCGCCGAGGAGGTCGAACTACTGGTGAGAATGATCCGCGAGCAGATTCCGTGCCGCGAGATTGTCAGCGTGTACATCGGTCCCATCATCGGCGCGAGCATCGGTCCCGACGCGATCGGCGTCTGGGGCTATGGCAATGAGGTGACCTACCGTGTGGGAGACACGAAGTAATGGCGACGCGTAAGTTGGACGGTATTCTGTGGGCTGCAATGGTGCGCGCGGGTGAGATGAACCTGCACCTTCACATGGAGGAGGTCAACGACCTGAACGTTTTTCCGATCCCCGACGGGGATACGGGAGAGAATATGCTGCTTACCGTGCAGGGCGGCGTGTCCGCACTGTCGGATGAAAATACAAACCTGTCTGCGGTTGCCGACGTGATCGCAGGCGGCATGCTGCTCGGCGCCAGAGGAAACTCGGGTGTGATTCTCTCGCAGTTTTTTGCGGGTATCGCCGAGGGCTTTCATACCTACGCCGACGCAGACGTCCATGCCATCGAAAAGGCGGTCGCATGCGGTGTGGGCTGTGCCTTTGAGTCGGTGATGACGCCGACCGAGGGAACGATTCTGACCGTGATGCGGGATGCGGGCTCCTATGCGGGCAACCGCAGCTGCGAGAGTGTGGAGGAATACTTCGACGCATTTATCGAGGAAGCCAAACGAGCACTCGAGCGCACGCCCACGCTGTTGCCCGTCCTGCAGGAGGCGGGCGTCGTGGATTCGGGCGGCGCAGGCTTGATTTACATCGTCGAGGGAATGTATGCGGCGCTTTGCGGAAACGAAATCGCAGCGCCGGAGGAGGTTCCCGCACAGCAGGTGCACGCAATTGATCCGAGTCTTTTTGGCGAGGATGACGTGATGACGTTCGGCTACTGCACCGAGCTGCTGTTGCGCCTGCAGACCTGCAAGACCGATCCCGCGTCGTTTGACGTCGGGATGCTGACCGAATATCTGCAAAACATCGGAAACTCGGTCGTCACCGTCAAAAACGGGAGCATCGTCAAGCTGCACGTGCATACGGTGACACCCTACCGCGTGCTGGAGTTTTGTCAGCGATACGGCGAATTTCTGACGGTCAAAATCGAAAACATGATGCTCCAGCACAACGACACCGTCGCGCAAAAGGAGGCGGCTCCCGCATTGGCAGACGCGGTGCGCGAGCGCCGATGCTTTGGCGTGGTTACGGTGGCAACGGGCGAGGGGATCTGTCGCTCGTTCGAAGAAATGGGCGCCGATGAGGTGATCTTCGGCGGGCAGACCAACAACCCAAGCGCCGAGGATTTTGTGAACGCCTTTGACCGCGTGAACGCCGATACGGTGTTTGTGCTTCCCAATAACGGCAACGTTCTGCTTGCCGCGCGTCAGGCGGCGCAGATTTATCGCGGAAGCGACGTGCGCGTGATCCCCACGCGCTCGATCGGCGACGGCTATGCTGTGCTTTCGATGCTGGATTTCGACAGCGGAGACGCCGATACCGTCGAGGCGCAAATGAACGAGGCAATGGATGGCGTGCTGACCGCCGAGGTTTCCCGCAGTATCCGCGATGCCGAAATGAACGGCGTCAGGATTCGCACGGGCGACTATATCGGCATTCTGGGAAAGCAGATTATAGCGTCCGGCACCGACCGCGAGGAGATTGCCTGCGCGTCGCTCGACGCACTCGATCCCGCGGTGCACGGCGTTCTGCTTGTGATTCGGGGCAAGGGCGTTTCCGAGACGGACGCCTCTGTGCTGACCTCGTATATCAAGAAAAAATATCCGTTAACAGAGGTCTGTGAATCGGATGGCGGACAGGATATTTACGACTATATTCTGGTCGCGGAATAAAAATGGGAAGCCCTTTTTCGGGGGCTTCCCGAAAAAGGTTTAGAAAGGTAACACGCTATGAAGAAGAAGCAAAAGGCACCGTCGGAGCACGTGTTTGCGCTGACGGAATTCACAAAGGAGATGAAGGCAACGCACAAAATTCTCGCGCCCGATATTTTCCCCGTGCATATGGAGCTGATCAAGGAGATCTTCACGATGTACGGCTACGATCTGGAGATTCTGAAAAGCCGTGGTAAGCAGGTGATTGACAAGGGGCTTGAGTACATCCACAACGATATGTGCTATCCCGCCGTCTGCGCCAGCGGTCAACAGCTGTATGCACTGACGTCGGGCGAATACGATCCCCACAAATGCGCACTGATTCAATTTCAGACAGGCGGCGGCTGTCGCGCGTCCAACTACATCTGGCTTCTTCGTAAGGCACTTCACAATATGGGAATGGACTACGTCCCCGTCATCTCCGTCAGTTTTACGGGTATGGAAAAGGCGAGCGGATTTAAGATCACACCTATGATGATCGCAAAGGCGATGGTTGCGATCATTTACGGCGACATGCTGATGCTGTTGCGCAATCAGGTGCGCCCGTATGAGGCAAACGCAGGTGACTGCCAGCGCGTGATCGACAAATGGTACGCAGAGCTTGGTGAGCAGTTCCGACACAACAAGGGTATGTTTGGAAAGAGCCTGCGGCGGAATCTGCACGACATCGCAAAGGATTTCCACGAGATTCCGCGCCTTGACGTCAAAAAGACCAAGGTCGGTATCGTTGGAGAAATCTACGTCAAATACTCGCCATTCGGCAACAACGGACTGGAGGAGTTCCTCGATTCGCAGGATTGTGAATACATGGTGCCCGGCGTGCTCGGATTTTTCCAGTTTATGTTCGACAATAAGCAAACCGACTACCGTCTGTACGGCAAGAGCTTCAAATCGGCACTCGTCTCCAAGGGCGGCACGTGGCTGACCGATAAGATCGAGCGGACGTTCTGCGAGGTGCTGGCGGAGTTTCCCGAATTTGCGGCGCCCACGTCCTTTGCGCACATCCGCAAGCTCGGGGATCAGATCATCGGGCGCGGTGTCAAGATGGGCGAGGGCTGGCTGCTTCCCGCAGAGGTCGCGGAGCTGATCGAAAAGGGCTACAACAACGTTATCTGCGCCCAGCCCTTCGGGTGCCTGCCGAACCACATCGTGGGCAAGGGAACCGTGCGCAAGCTGCGTGAGATGTATCCCAACGCAAACATTTGTCCCATCGACTATGATTCGGGTGCCTCCAAGGTCAACCAGGAGAACCGCATCAAGCTGATGCTGGCACTCGCCAAGGATTCCGCGTTTGCAAAGCAAGAGGAGGTAGCGACGGTATGAAAAGACTTGGTATCGATATCGGCTCGACAACCATCAAATGCGTGGTGTTTGACGAGAGCGGCGCACTTCTTTACAGCAGCTACGAGCGCCATAAATCCAGAATATCCGAGAAAATGGCGGAGGTTTTGCGCAACGTCAATCAAAAATATCCGAATGAGAGGATGTTGCTCTCGGTCTCGGGCTCTGCCGGCATGGGTATGGCAAACGACATGGAACTGCCCTTTGTACAGGAGGTCTATGCCACCCGCCTTGCCGTTAAGGAGCGCTATCCCGCGACCGATGCGGTGATTGAGCTTGGCGGTGAGGATGCAAAAATTCTGTTCCTCTCCGACGGACTCGAAGTACGCATGAACGGCACCTGCGCGGGCGGTACAGGCGCATTCATCGACCAGATGGCGGAGCTGATGAATGTTCAGCCCGACGAGATGAACGCGCTGGCGGAAAAGAAGGAAAAAATCTACACGGTTGCCTCACGCTGTGGCGTGTTTGCAAAATCCGACATTCAGCCGCTGCTCAATCAGGGCGCGCGGAAGGAGGACATCGCGGCGAGTATCTTCTATGCCGTGGTCAACCAGACCGTCGGCGGTTTGGCGCAGGGAAGACAGATCGAGGGCAACGTCCTCTATCTCGGAGGTCCCTTGACCTTTTTCAACTGTCTGCGTGCGGCGTTTGACGACGTTTTGCAGGTGACAGGCATCTGCCCCGAAAATTCTTTGTACTTTGTTGCGATCGGAGCGGCATATTCGGGTGGCTCACGGGAATTTGACTTGCTTGCACTGGCGGAACGGGCAGAGAACTACTCCTCCTCGCACGGATACCTCGGTTGCGCGCCGTTGTTTGCCTCCCAAGAGGAGTTCCGCACGTTTGTCGCACGACATGAGGAGGACTCACGCGGTATCCGTACGCTGGATGCACCGCGTGGTGAGATGTATCTCGGTATTGACGCGGGTTCGACCACGGTCAAGGCGCTTTTGTGCGACGCGGACGGAAACCTGTTCCGCACGCTGTATACGCCCAACAGCGGCAATCCCGTGCCGCTGATCAAAGGCTATCTAGAGGAGCTTTACCGTGATTATCCCGACATCCGTATCGCGGGTGCGGCGGTCACGGGCTACGGTGAGCAGATTATCAAAAGCGCGTTTCACATTGACCACGGCGTGGTCGAGACCATCGCGCATTACACGGCGGCAAAGCATTTTTGCCCCGACGTGGACTTCATTCTGGACATCGGCGGACAGGACATCAAATGCTTCCGTATCAAAAACGGCGCCATCGACAACATCTTCCTCAACGAGGCGTGTTCCTCGGGCTGCGGATCGTTTCTGCAGACCTTTGCGGGCGTGTTGGGGTATTCGATGAAGGATTTTGCGCGTCTTGCGCTCTTTGCCGACACCCCCGTCGACCTCGGTTCGCGCTGTACTGTGTTCATGAACAGCTCGGTCAAGCAGGCGCAAAAGGACGGGGCTACGATCGAGAACATTTCGGCGGGACTTTCGATCAGTGTCGTGAAAAACGCGCTGTATAAGGTCATCCGCTGCGTCGATCCCGCACAGCTCGGCAAAAAGATCGTCGTCCAGGGCGGTACCTTCCTCAATGATGCAGTGCTTCGCGCGTTTGAGCAGGAGACAGGCAGAGACGTGTTGCGTCCCGCGGTTGCAGGACTGATGGGCGCATACGGCGCGGCGCTGTACGCCAAGGCGCACACCAAAAAGGGAAGCGTCAGCACGGTTATCGGCGCGAAGGCGCTGTCCGAATTCAAGCACGAGGTGCAGGCAATCACCTGCAAGGGGTGCAACAACCGTTGTCGCCTGACCGTCAATACCTTCTCCACGGGCGAGAAATACATCGCGGGCAACCGTTGCGAAAAGCCGCTTGCGACCCCAAATACCGAGACACGCTACGATCTGTACGATTACAAGCTATCGTTGCTTTCTGCCTACCGTAAAAATGAGCGCACGGAGGGGAAGAAGACCGTGGGCATTCCCATGGGCTTGAACCTGTACGAGCTGCTTCCGTTCTGGCACACGCTGTTCACCGAGCTGGGCTACAACGTCGTTGTTTCGGGCGAATCCAACCACAAGCTTTACGTCAGCGGTCAGCACACGATTCCGTCGGATACGGTTTGCTATCCCGCAAAGCTGTTGCACGGACACATGGAGGACCTGTTCCGACGCGACGTAGATCTGATTTTCTATCCCGAAATGACCTACAATCTGAATGAGGAGCTGGGTGAGAATCATTATAATTGTCCTGTCGTGGCGTACTATCCCAGCGTCATCAAAAACAACGTCCGCATGCCGCAGGGCGTAACCTTCATCAGCGGTTTCGTAGGGCTTCATAATCCCAAGCTGTTCGTCAAGTACTTCATCCGCATGATGAAGGAATACGGCATCCGACTCGAGGTTGCCGATGTCAAGCGCGCGGCAAAGCGAGCGTATGACGAATATAACGGCTATATGCAAAAGGTGAAGGATAAGGCGGACGAGTATCTGGAAATTGCGAAGCGGGAGGATCGGCAGGTCATCGTGCTCGCGGGAAGACCGTACCATATGGACCCCGAGATCAACCACGGCATCGACCGTCTGATCACCGATATGGGGGCGATCGTGGTGACAGAGGATTCGGTCGCATATCGCGCCGAGCCCTTCAAAACCACGGTGCTCAATCAGTGGACCTATCACTCGCGTCTGTATAACGCCGCGAAATTTGTGACCGAGTGCAAAGATCTTAAAATCGACCTCGTTCAGCTCGTCTCCTTCGGGTGCGGCGTGGATGCGGTAACAACCGACGAGACGCGCGCGATCATCGAGAGCGCAGGGAAGCTCTACACGCAGATCAAGATCGATGAGATCACGAACCTTGGCGCGGTCAAGATCCGCCTGCGCAGCTTGTTTGCCGTATTGAAGCATTGAACCCGTTCAATCACAGACAGAAATAAAGAAAGGAATTTAAGCTTATGACTCCCTTTGTAATTCTTTGTATTGTTTCCGCCATCAGCGCGTACCTGCTCGGCGGTATCAACGGCGCGATTATCCTCTCTCGTTTGGTTTACCACGAGGATATCCGTACCCTTGGCAGCGGTAACCCCGGATTTACCAACTTCAAGCGTGTTCACGGATTTTGCCCCGCGACCTTTGCGGCTATGGCAATCGACATCTTCAAGACCATCATCCCCACAGTGACCTTCATGATCCTTTTCGGACAGTTTTGCGACGCGGGGCAGTTCGGCGCGGTCTTTACGTTGCTGTTCTGTATGATCGGGCATTGCTTCCCCGTGTGGTACGGCTTCAAGGGCGGTAAGGCTGTGCTGGCGTATCTGTCGGGTATCTGGTTTGTCGATTGGCGTATGGGATTGATCTGCTTCGGCATTTTTGTTATCATTTTGCTGACAATCAAGTACATGTCGCTCGCTTCCATGACCTTTGCGTTCACCAGTCCGATCGTTTTGGCGATTCTCGGCTGTGACGGTTGGGAGGTCATCCTGACCGCAAGCATTTTGTCCGCGCTCGTCATTGCGCGCCATTGGCAGAATATCGTCCGCCTTTGCAAAGGGACCGAATCGAAGTTCCATCTCAAGAGTAAGAAGAACTGACAAGGTTGATTACAGTAAGGAGATCGTACTATGAACACGCAAAAAAAATACCCCAAAAAGCCGGCAATCCGTAAGCTCGGCACAATTTCCTGCAACAATATCGTCGAAACGACACCGCTGGTATTCCGCGGGGAGCTGTATCGCTTTGAGGTCGTTCGCCGTAAGAGCTTTTCCTCGGAAAATGCGGCAAACGTCACGAATTGGAGCGAGCTTGACGACGATCCCTGTCTGCGCTTCATCCACGTCCGCACCAACCAATCCACACCGCTCTTTGCCGAGGGACACACCTTTGGCTTCCCGTACGTCAAGGACGATATGATGTACGTCGTCACGGGCGGTAGCCGCGAGTGGGGAAGTGATAGCCTGGTATTTTTGCGCTCCGACGACCTCGTGCATTGGGAGCAGTACACGACGCTGGAGATGCCCGGCTGGAAAATTTACAACATGAATATTGCAAAGATGGGCGACGTTTACACACTGCTCATTGAAATCGACGCACCTGCCGAGGAATGCGGTCGCCCCTATACCTTCCGCTTTTTGCAGTCGAAGGATCTGACCAATTGGACCTTGACGCCCACCGAGTGCTGCTTCCAGCGCGACCGCTATGCGGGCAGCCCCGCACTGTATGCCTTTGAGGGCGATCCGTACTACTACGTCGGCTATCTGGAGGCGTATCCCGAGGCACGGTACGCAAATAGCATTGCACGGTCGAAGGATCTGATTCATTGGGAGTACAGTCCCGTCAATCCCGTCCTGATGTACGACGAGGAGGATCGCAAGATCGCGTCTCCGTTCCTCACACCCGACGATCGCGCACGCATCGCGAACGCATGGAACATCAACAACAGCGACATGGAGTTGTGTGAGTATCTCGGAAGAACCATCATCTATTATAGCTGGGGCGACCAGCGTGGCACCGAATTTTTAGCGGAGGCGTGCTACGAGGGACCCATGCACGAATTTCTGCGTGCCTTTTTCGAGGCAGAGGAGTAAAATACAAAAAGCAAGAGGCCGTTTTGACCTCTTGTTTTTGATTGAAAAAAATTTTAAGAAATTTCAAAAAAGGTATTGCAATTTCCTTTTGGATGTGGTATAATATATATCGTTGCGGAGGCATAGCTCAGTTGGTTAGAGCGCTTGCTTGACATGCAAGAGGTCATAGGTTCAACTCCTATTGTCTCCACCAAATCAGTATAATCCGAACCATTTAATCGTCACAAGCGAATGGTTCGGATTTACGATTATTTCAGGCAAAATCTAATAAAAAAGGTTCTATAATAAATGTTGGGGTATGAGGAAATATCTCAACATTTTTTTGTAAAAGAGCATAAAAAAAGAAACATAAAAAGAAAAGGGGCTGTCTCAAATGCGATAAAAAGCATTTGGGGCAGTTTCTTTTTCGTATCGAAGGAAAGAATATTGAGTACAAAAGAAAAAAGCCTCAAAAAGAGGCAAAAAAGAGTACGCCAAATATGCCCTCTACCGAAAATGTACGTGATCACAGAAACAAGTCCGTTTATGATGTCGTATGTAATTATCACCGAACAAGGAAATTGCGTGATTATAGACGGTAGTCGTCCCGAGGACGTGCCGTTTCTTCGGGAAAAGGTTAAGGGTAAAAAAATCAAGGCGTAGTTTTTAACGCATCCGCATTTGGACCATATTTCAGAGTTTAATCAATTGGTAAAAGACAATGATGCGGATTTTGATTTTGAAAAGGTATATTATAATTTTCCTAATAAAAACACCTTTGTTTCAAAGGATAGATCGGACCGGGGCGGGGCAGTTTTGGAACAAAACGGAACAAAGAATATCTTTTAGATTACGTCAAGAAAGTGCATCAAGCCGGTGGTGTTATAAGCTTTGATATTGGTGTTTATCGCGACGGCAAATTTAGACGAGTTTTTGGCGGAAAAAATCGAGTGTGATTCAGTGATTAATGCCACGATGGACGAGATGCATTATGAAACAGCCAAAAGATTATGAAAGCAGGCTATAGAAACCTATGTGGTCGAATAAGACGAATGTTGATTGCGAGTTATAGAACTTTGAAGGAGAATACGAAATGACCGTTTATCATTACACAGATAAATCAAATCTTGACAGCATAATGAAGAACGGTCTCAAGTTCGCCTGATGATTTTTCAAAAATCTCCCCGATTTGTATTGAAATCGAGGAGAATTTGTGTTATAATAATATATTATTTGTGATAGTATATACTATCGCGAAATTTCAGGAAACGAGGCGAACGGAAATGAATACGGTAAAGGAATTATTACGGTTTATCGATCGTAGCCCCACGGCGTTTCATTCGGTCAGGAGTGCGGCGGAGGTGTTGGAGGAAAACGGCTTTACTGCGCTTTGCGAGGGCGATCCATGGACGCTTGAGGCGGGAGAGGGGTATTATGTGACGCGAAATCAGTCCTCGATCATCGCGTTCCGCATGCCTGTCGGGACGCCCGCGCATTTTCTCATCGCTGCGAGCCATACTGACTCCCCGATGTTCAAGCTGAAAAACGAGAGCGTTGTTCCCGCATTCGATCGCTATACCACCCTCAATTCCGAGGAATACGGCAGTACGATTTACTCGTCGTGGCTCGATCGTCCTTTGACGCTCGCCGGGCGCGTTGTGCTGTCAAAAAACGGGACGTTTACCTCGAAGCTGGTTTACATCGACCGTGATTTGCTCGTCATCCCGAACGTCGCGATCCATTTCAATCGCAACGTCAATGCGGGATATGCTTATAATCCCGCAACCGATCTGCGCCCGCTTCTTTGCGAGGGCAAGGACATAACGGTCAAAGCGCTGATCGCACGCGAGCTCGGCTGCACCGAGGAGGAGATCGTGGGCACGGAGCTCTTTGTCTGCAACCGCGCCAAGGGAACAACCGTCGGCGCGTCGGAGGAGTTCTTCCTTTCACCGCGTATTGATAATTTGATGTGCGCGTTTGGATCTCTCGATGGCTTTGTCAAAACCAAAAATCCCACCTCGGTCAACATCTGGTTCGCCGCCGACAACGAGGAGACGGGCAGCGCCACCAAGCAGGGCGCGGGATCAATGTTCCTCTCGGACGTTATTGATCGTATCTGCGAATCTACACAAGTTGACCGTCGCAGACTGCTGGCGGCGTCCATGATGGTATCTGCCGACAACGCTCATGCAAAGCATCCCAATCATCCCGAAATGAGCGACGCACAGAACGCCCCGCACATGAACGGTGGCGTGGTAATCAAGACGCACGCATCTCAAAAATATACGACTGATGCAATGTCTGCGGCGATCTTTGAGCATATTTGTACCGCGGCGGGCGTTCCCGTGCAGCATTATGCCAATCGTAGCGATATGGTAAGCGGTGGAACCCTGGGCTCTATTTCCAACACACACGTTCCGCTTCTCAGTGTGGACATCGGCATGGCACAGCTCGCCATGCATTCCGCCTGTGAGACGGCGGGATGCCGCGACGCCGAATATCTTTGCGCCGCAATGCAGGCGTTTTATGAAAGCAATCTGATCGCAAGCGGCGACGGGTGCGTCAGTCTAAACCGATCAAGGAATGAGTAAAGGAGAACGGTGATGTATAAAGTAGGCTTTGACAATGAAAAATATATAGAGACCCAATCCGCACACATCCGTCAGCGCATCGACCAGTTTGGCGGTAAGCTGTATCTGGAATTTGGCGGTAAGCTGTTCGACGATTATCACGCCGCGCGCGTGCTACCCGGCTTTGCTCCCGACAGTAAGATCCGCATGCTGACACAGCTGCGCGACGAGGCAGAGGTTGTGATCGTCATCAACGCCAACGACATCGAAAAGAACAAGGTACGCGGCGACCTCGGTATTACTTATGATCTGGACGTGCTCCGTCTGATCGACGCCTTCCGCAGTCTCAATCTGTTCGTCGGAAGCGTGGTGCTGACCCGCTGGCAGGATCAGCCCGCGGCACTGAAGTTCCAGACCCGTCTGGAGTCGCTCGGTGTGCGCGTGTACCGCCACTATTCTATCGCGGGGTATCCCTCCGAGATCGATCTGATTGTCAGCGACGAGGGCTACGGAAAGAATGAATATATTGAGACATCGCGCTCGTTGGTCGTTGTGACCGCACCCGGACCGGGAAGCGGGAAGATGGCGGTGTGCCTGAGCCAGATTTACCATGATCACAAACGCGGCATCCAATCGGGCTATGCGAAGTTCGAAACCTTTCCCGTTTGGAATCTGCCGCTCAAGCATCCCGTCAATATCGCATACGAGGCGGCAACGGCAGATCTGAACGACATGAACATGATCGACCCATTCCATCTTGAGGCGTACGGCGAGACGTCGGTGAACTACAATCGTGATATCGAGATTTTCCCCGTGCTCAACGCCATGTTCCAACGCATCAGCGGAACGTCGCCATATCAATCCCCCACGGATATGGGTGTCAACATGGCGGGACATTGTATTTTTGATAACGACGCGGTTTGCGACGCGGCACGGATGGAGATCGTCCGCCGTTATTACACCGCGCTTTCCAATCGCCGCAAGGGCAACGGCGGGGACTATGAGATCGAAAAGCTGAAGCTGATCATGCAATCGGCGGGGGTGGATATCGATTTTCGTCACGTTGCCGAAAAGGCAAGAGAAAAGGCGGAGCTGACGGGTAAGCCCGCGGCGGCGCTGGAGCTTCCCGATGGAACGATTGTGACGGGCAAGACATCGCGCCTGCTCGGCGCGGCGTCCGCCGTACTGCTCAACGCGCTCAAAACCATGGCGGGCATAGACGACCGTATCGACCTGATCTCGCCCGAGATCCTTGAGCCGATCACCAACCTCAAGGTGGGTCTTCTCGGCAGTAAGAATCCGCGTCTCCATCCCGACGAACTTCTGATTGCGCTGTCGATTTGCGCAGTGCACGACCCTATCGCAGCAAAGGCTACCGAGCAGATCTCCAAGCTTCGCTACTGTGAAATGCAGTCGTCGGTTATCCTTTCGACGGGCGACGAGCATACATTGAAAAAATTGGGCATCAACCTGACCTGCGAGCCCGCATATGAGACCAAGCGCCTCTATCACGGTTGATCCGGAAAAGGAGATGAACGGAGAATGGGAACCGTATACGATTATCTGGACTGGCGGGGAGATCTGACCTTTCGCGAGGTGCCTCCGAACGAGGTGGATTGCCTTCTGTTTTCCGTTATCTCCTACATGGATTTCCAAGAGATTGTTCCGGATGCGCACACAAACGGCTCCATCTCTCTCATGGCAGCGGCAAACGGCTTTCTGGCGCGCAATCCCGACCCGAAAAAGCACGCCATGGGCGTGCTGATTCCGCGAGAGATTATTAAGGTCTTTTCGAAAATGAAGAACACCAAGCGCTTCCGCAACGTGGAGATGAAGGCGTTTGTCAATCTGATTGACACAGAGCACGAGATCCAGTTTTCCGCCGTGACCTTTCTGCTCGGAAACGGGAGCGCCGTGGTCACCTATCGCGGCACCGACGACATTTTGGTCGGGTGGAAGGAGGACATGAATATGTGCTTCCTCCCCGTCGTGCCGGCGCAGGAAAAGGCGGTGGAGTATTTGCGTGAGGCTTCCGATGCGTACGACGGCAGACTGATCCTCACGGGGCACAGTAAAGGAGGAAATCTTGCGGTTTTTGCCGCGGTGCACAGTGAGCGGGCAATCCGAGAGCGAATCACCGACGTGTTCAGCAACGATGCTCCGGGCTTTGGGCAGAGCATTTTAGAGGACCCTGTATATCTGGAAATGCGCCCCTTGATCCGTAGCTTTGTGCCGCAATCATCGATTGTCGGAATGCTACTTGAGCACGACGAAAACTACACCGTAGTCAAAAGTCGTCAGAAAACGGGGCTGTTACAGCACAACGGACTTTCGTGGGAGATTCTCGGCGGCGGTTTTGTTCGCTTGAAGGAGATCTCGAACGAGAGCAAGAACACCGACCGCACGGTGAACCAATGGATCCGCGACATGACGCCTGCGCAACGGGAGGAATTTGCAGAGGCTGTGTATCAGCTGTTTTCGGTCGACGGTGTCACGACGCTGACCGATCTGGTAGGTGTACGGAAGAAGTGGCTTGCGCATAGCAAGAGCCTGGATCCGAAGGTGCACGAGACGATTCAGAAGATGCTCTCCTCGCTGATTGCCTTGAACGCGAAAAACGTCTTCGGCGGCATCTTTCGCACAAGATCCAACAAAACACCGCCCCCGACGGCGGAAGAAAAATAATGGGTTGACTTATGAAAGAATAATTTCAAAAGGGAGCTTCAAATTACTGACAAACCCGACTACAAAAATAACAGCTCGTAAAAATGTATAAGCCTGTTAGCCGCTTTTTCTTTTGACCATATATAGGCGCAAAATGAAATAAATATCCCCCCGTACGGGGGGATATTTATTTCATTTATTTTTCCTCGCCAAGCGAGTCGGTAACTTCAACGGTTGCTGTTTTCTTGTAGCAGGCGAATTTTTCTTCCACGTTCGCGGGCTTCGTTTTCTGTGTCAGAAGGCTGACGATGGGGACGAGAATCAATCCACCGACCATCGCGAACACACCCGAGTAGAGCGAGTTTTTGAAAACAAATGAAAGCACGGGAATGCCCGAAACGTCAAACAGCTTCATGGAAATCAGCAGCTGTACGATCTCCAGTCCCACACCGAAGACGAAAGAAACGACGACTGCCGCCTTAGTGGTTTTTTTCCAGTACAGACCGTACAGGAAGGGAGCCAGGAATGCGCCCGCTAGTGCACCCCAGGACACGCCCATCATCTGTGCGATCAGCATATTTTTGTTGTGGTACTGGCTGATTGCAATGATCGCAGAGATCACGATGAACAGCACGATAAAGCCTCGGATGCAAAGCATTTTTGCCTTCTCGCTCATCGGCTTTTTCTTCTCCCGCAGGGGTGCGATGAAGTCCAGCGTGACGGTCGATCCGCTGGTCAGCACCAGCGAGGAGAGGGTGGACATGGACGCCGAGAGCACCAGCACGATCACGATCGCAATAATGATACCGGGAAGCGTGGAGAGCATGGTGGGGATGATGGCATCGAAATCTCCGATTGCCACCGCATCGCTGACGTCGTAGAGACGCCCGAAGCCGCCGAGGAAGTAACAGCCGCCCGCAACGATGATGGCAAACACGGTGGAAATAATGGTTCCTTTGCGGATCGCCGCCTCGTCCTTGATGGCGTAGAATTTACCCACCATCTGCGGCAGTCCCCAGGTGCCCAACGAGGTCAGAAGTACGACGAAGAGCAAAAACAGGGGATCAGCTCCGAGGAAGGAGGTGTACTCCCAGCCGCCATTCTCGCCCGTGGCAAGCCCTTCCATTGCCGCCATGAGTCCTCCGTTGTCGGATAGCACCGCGCCGATGACGGTAACGATACCGATCAACATGATGAGACCCTGAATAAAATCGTTGATCGCTGTTGCAACGTAGCCGCCGAGCAGGACGTAAATGCCCGTCAGCACTGCCATAACGATGACGCAAACCGAGTAATCCAGCCCCTCGTATGCCATTGCAAACAGCCGGGAAAGGCCGTTGTAGAGCGAGGCGGTGTAGGGAATCAGGAAGATAAACGTGATGCAGGACGCCACGATTTTGAGAGCGGGGGAATCAAAGCGCTGTCCGAAGAAATCCGGCATGGTTTTGGAGGAAAGATGCTGTGTCATAATGCGGGTGCGCCGTCCGAGGATTGTCCACGCGAGCAGGGAACCGATAAACGCGTTTCCGAGACCGATCCACGTGGAGGCGATACCGAAGTTCCAGCCGAACTGTCCTGCGTATCCCACAAAGATAACGGCAGAGAAGTAGGAGGTACCGTAGGCGAAGGCGGTCAGCCAGGGACCGACACTTCTGCCGCCGAGGACGAATCCGCCAACATCGGTGGAGTGGCGACGACAATAGACGCCGATGCCGACCATCACGGCGAAAAATACGATCAGCATGATAGAAATGATCCAGGTGTTCATAAAAATGTTCTCCTTTGTTGTTTTTTATATTCCTTGCTTCGCGCCCCTGCCGCGGGAACGGAAAACAAAAGCCCCCTTGATCGCGAGGATCAAGAGGACGAATATACCGTGTTACCACCTCAATTTACCCATTCCTTGCGGAAATGAGCCTTGCCGGGAATGTCTACCCGAAAGCCCGTAACGGAGCTACCCGTTGCGTCTTACCGTTCGGTGCCGTTCGACGCACGGCTCGCGGAGTGTAATTCCCGAAAAAGGTTGCGTCTGTCTTGCACCATCCGACAGATCTCTGCGCGCAAAATCAATTCGGTACTCGGTTCCGGTCAAAGCCTTTATATCTTTTTCATCATTATACCGCATTTCTTTTAGTTTGTCAAGGGCTTTTTTGTGATTTGTTGAAAAAAATTAGGACTCCACCTGTAGGAGCGACATTTCAACCAAAACGGTAGGGGCGACCGGTGGTTGTCCGCTCTCAAGCAATACAGTCACTTTGAGAGGTGCGATGAGGCAAACGGATTTTTGTAGCAATATTTGTCATCAGTACAACAAAATGCGTCTTGAAAAATCGCACGATTTGTCTTATAATGAATCTGCATACGACATTGCAATATAATAAATGCAATATAATAAAAGTGAGGATACGAATATGAAAAAGATCAACGTAACGGTCTGGCATGAATATCGCCACGAAAAAACCGAGGAAGCGGTCAGAGCGATCTATCCCGAGGGCATCCACGCATTCATCAAGAGCTTTCTGGACAAAAACGAGGACATGAACGTCCGCATTGCCTCGCTCGACGATCCCGATCAGGGGCTTCCCGATGAGGTGCTTAACGATACCGACGTCCTGCTGTGGTGGGGGCACATGGCGCATCGTGAGGTGGACGACGCATTGGTGGAGCGCATCCGCAAGCGCGTTTACACGGGTAAAATGGGCTTTATTCCGATGCACTCCGCGCACAAGTCCAAGCCCTTCGGTGCGATCCTCGGCACAAACGGAAATCTGTCGTGGGGAAGAGACCAGAAGGAGATCATCTGGAACATCCTGCCCGCGCACGAGATCGCAGCAGGCATCCCCGACCACTTTATCCTCCCCGAGGAGGAGCTCTACAGCGAGCCGTTCTACATCCCCCAGCCCGACGAGCTGATCTTCTGCGGCTGGTTTGAGGACGGTCACGTGATGCGCTCGGGCGCAACCTTCTATCGCGGCGCGGGTAAGATCTTCTACTTCCAGCCCGGTCACGAGTCCTGCAAGGCATACTATAACCCCTACGTTCAGCGCATCCTCACCAATGCCATCCGCTGGGCAAAGCCGAACGATTTCGGCTTCGAAATCAAGGATGCCTGCCCGCATATCACAACCAAAACCACCGACGAATTTCATACTTAAATATAAAGATGATCGGGAAAACTACTTCCGTGAAGTTTTCCCGATCATCTTTATATTTACTTACTTTAAAGTCTTCCTCTTACCGATTGTATGTGCGATGGCAGTGACGATAACGATGCCGAGCGCGAGTGCCACGGCAAGCTCCAGCGTATAGAGCCCCTTCTCCAAAAAATCTCCCAGATCTCCGTCAAACACAGATGCCATCGTGTAGTACAGAGATCCGCCGGGAATCAGCGGGATCAGTGCCGTCATGTGGAAGGTTGTGGTTGGTGTTTTCAGCACACGCGCCATGATCTCGGCGTAGACCGATACGAGAACTGCTACGATAAAATAGCGCAATGCCTCATTCGGTGTCAGAAATTGCAAAAGCACAAACAACGCCCAGGAAACACCGCCTCCGAGTGCAGCAAATATCAGCTTTTTACCGCGGATATTGAACAGGATCGCAAAGCCGAGGGAGCCGAGAAAGCCCGTGATGATCTGTAAAAGCTCGTACTGCGTCATCTCAAATGCCTCCCATGATTAAGGTGCTGAGGAAGTAACCGGCCGCAATTGCCAATGCGACCAGGAGCGCCTCGATCGAGCGGAGGAGCCCCGCGATGCTGTCTCCCGTGAACAAATCGCGCAGGGCGTTGGTCAGACCGATACCGGGAATCAGTGTCATGATGTTACCGATGATGATCTTGTCCACTCCGCCGACAAGCGACAGCCGAAGCGCGCAAAACGCAAGTATGCTTGCCACAAACGCGCATATGAACTTGTCGAAAATGCGACTCGTCACTGCTTTTCCAAACAGGTACCCGAGAAGCTTGACAAGTGCGCCGATGACCGTGGAAACAATCGCGTCGATGACTCCACCGCCGAAAAAGAGGGTGAAGGAGCCCGCAATCACTGCGCAAAAAACGCACTCCAGCCAGAACGGATAGACGCGCGTTTTCATGATTTTGCGATATTCCGAGCGGATTTCGTCGGGAGACAGGGGTGTCTCGCAGATATGACGCGAGAGGTCGTTTAGGCGATGCAATCGTTCGATGTCGGTGCCCGTGCCGTTGATGCGACGCGTTTGCGTCAGCGCCTCGCCGTCAGCGGTGTAGACCGTGGCGACCATACTGCTGGTGATGATAAAAATGTCGATGCGCTCCGCGCCCATTGCAAGGCACATCCGCTTGACGCTGTCCTCCGCGCGATGTACCTCCGCGCCGCAGACGAGCATTTGCTCGCCGATGTCCATCGCGCAGGTGAGTAATTCTTTCATGGCGTCCTCCCAAAGGATTCATTGCCGACATTATAACACCTTTTTCGCTACTTTGCAAGGCTCTTTTTTGAAAAAACGAAAAAAACGCGGGGCTTTTACAAAAAAGGACAGGGATTGATCGCATTCCATGCGTTCAGAATTTTCTTTTCCGCTTCGGTTTCGGCTCGCGCATGGCGATCAGTGCACCGAGGAGGGAGAGGGCAAACACGGCGGCATGGAGCAGGGCAGAGATGAGTGCCGAATAGCCGGAGGCGAGGGGCGAGAAAAAGAGGGAAAGAATAAGCATCATCGTTGAGAGCAGTGCGGCGTTACAGAATGCTGCGGGGAGAGGCGCGTGCCGCTGATGGACGCGCACTGAAATCATGCCGCCGAACAGGGACGTCAGTGCGCAGGCGGCAAGCCCCAAAGGAGCTGTGAGTGCGTCGGGATCGGGGGTTAGATACGCCGCGAGCGAAAGAACGATCAGAAGTACGGCGGAAAGTCCCAGCGTAAATGACAGGCTCATGGCAGCACGACGGACAAAGAGCGCCGCGGAGGCGGGCGTATCGTCGCGTTTTGCTTTCGTATGCGGGTGTGCGGAATGCTTTGCTTTCATCATAAAAAACCTCCGTTTGGAAGATGCTGATACAACATATGCCGCACGAAGGTTTTTTATGAATCCATATTCGATTTTGGTTGATCAGGCGTCTGCGTCCTCTGCCTTGACGTCCACGCGGCTGACCGCAGTCTTGAGAATGCGGATTTTGGTGCGCTCGTGGGTGGTCTCGATCACGCAGGTTTCCTCTTTGATGCTGACGACCTTACCGATGATACCGCCGATGGTGGTGATCTCGTCGCCAACCGCAAGGTTGTTACGCATTTCGTTCTGTTCTTTTTCCTGCTTTTTCTGCGGGCGGATCATAAAGAAATACATCGCTACGAACAGCACCGCCAGCATAATTAACATTGTCCAATCCATAATTCAATTCCTCCGCTTTTTAGCATAATTATTTTTATTATAAACTTTTTAAAAAAATATGCAAGAGGGAAATTGTAAATATTTTGAGAATATGCAAAAAAATCTTGAAAAAACACGCCGTATCTTGCAATTTCGGTGGAAATGTGCTATACTATTGGCAATACGAGGAAAGGATCTTCCGATTTTTATGAAACTTGCGTATCTTCCATGCGGCAAAATTATCAATACCCACGGCTTCCGCGGTACCGTGAAGCTGGAGTCCTGGTGCGATTCTCCCGAAATTCTTGCGGATCTTGAAACGCTGTATTTCCGTGAGGGCGACGATTTTCGTCCCGTGCGCGTTTTGCACGCGTCGGTGTTCAAGCAGTTCGTGCTGATGGAACTTGCGGGCGTGGAAACCGAGGAGGCGGCAAACCGCCTGCGCGAGGTTGAGGTTTTTGCCGCGCGCGAGGATATTCCGATCGAGCAGGGGAGCTTCTTCATCTCGGAGCTGCTGGGGCTTCCCGTACGCCACGCCGACACGAACGAGCTGTTGGGGTCTCTCAAGGACATCAACACGAGCGGCGCGCGTGACCTCTACGTCGTCAAGACAGCGCGTGGAGAGTCACTGATTCCCGCTGTGCCCGAATTCATCGTGCGCATCGACCCCGACGACGCAATCTATATCCGTCCGATCGAGGGACTTCTGGACGGAGGGGTGGACTGATATGCGCTTTGATATCATGACGCTGTTTCCGGATCTTGTGGATACGGTGCTTGGTGAGAGCATTATCGGGCGCGCGCAGAAAAGCGGCGCGATCACTGTGAAAACCCACAACATCCGCGATTATTCCGAGGACAAGCACCGCCGCGTGGACGACACGCCCTACGGCGGCGGCAAGGGGATGCTGATGATGGCACCCCCGATCTACAATTGCTATACGGCAGTCCTGCGCGCGCAGGCAGACGAGGGCTTTGTGACCGACCGCCGCCGCGTGATCTACCTCTCGCCGACGGGCAAGGTGCTCAACCAGAAAAGAGCCGCCGAGCTGGCACGCGATTATGACAACCTGATCCTTTTGTGCGGTCACTACGAGGGTGTGGATCGCCGCATCGTGGATGAGATCGTGGACGAGGAGATCTCCATCGGCGATTACGTGCTCACAGGTGGGGAAATTCCCGCGTGCATCCTCACCGATTGCGTGGCGCGCATGGTGGACGGTGTCCTCTCCGACGCCGAATGCTACGAAAAGGAAAGCATCTCCTCGGGGCTTCTCGAATACCCGCAGTACACCCGCCCCTATGTATTCCACGGCGTCAAGGTCCCCGATGTTCTGATCTCCGGTCATCACGCCAATATCGATCGCTGGCGCGACGAGCAAGCGCGCGACTTGACCGAGCGGTTGAGACCGGATTTATTGGAAGAATGAGAGAATGTGAGATCGTTGTTGTTAATTAAAATTTTAAGGCAATACCGCACAAACCTGACGGTGTAATTACGCCGTCATGGTTTTGTGCGGTATTGCCTTAACTTCGTATAATCCTTCCGCCCCGCAGGCTTGTCATCTTTGCGCGCCCGCTCTTTGCATTAAATCATTTGAATTTTATAAACGGCAGTGCGCGTAATTTGGTGATAAATCTCACCGCCCGGCAACTGAATCTCCGCATAGATGTCATCTGTGGGGAGCGTAACCGAAAGGGTCACGGTATTGTCCTGCCGCTCCCATGCAACAGTGATCACACCGTGCGGCGTGGGAACGGTGCCGCGTGCCCACATAAGGTCATGCGTCCTGAAATCGGGCTTGATGCGCACGGATGCATAGCCGTCGGCGGTGGGATAAACGCCCAGAACCATTGCCGAAAGCTCGTATGTCGGCGCGGCGCTCCAACCGTGGCATTCACTGCGCGAATCGTTGGGTTTTTCGCACCACGTGGTGCAATGCAAATCGATCATTCTCTGCCAACCGTCAAACAGACGCGGCGCATAGCAGTACCGATCGGCACTTTCCAGTGCGCGGAACATGTAGTGATTCATCGAAAAGGTGCAGACCTCGACCCGCACGTGTCCGTCGAAGGTGCGGTCGATCAACGCTCCCGCCGCATCCTTGCATACCGCGCCGGAAAGGATTGCCCAAAGCGTGGTGTGCTGAGAAAATTCATGTCGCGTCGGGGTGTTGCGGTACAGTCCGATTTCTCCGTCATAGCAGAGGCGGTTGACCGCATCGATCATTTCGTTGGCACGCACGGTGTATTCGTCGGCGCGTGCATTTTTGCCGATACCTTGACAGATTTCGGCAGCGGCGCGCAACGCGGCGGCGTACATCAGGCAGGTCACCGTCAGCGGCTCGTCATCTCCGCCGGGGGGGACACCGCGATTCCACGAGGGAACCCAGTCCACAAAATGCCAGTAGCGTGTGGGGGAGATCAGCCCGTCGGTGTTCTTCAGGTTTTCAAACGCAGACAGCGCTTTGTCGATCGTGCCGAGCAAGGAATGCACCGTAGCGGTATCCTTCGTGTAGCGCAGATAATCGCGCGCCATCAACACCCAGAACAGGGTGAAATCGGGAATGACCTGCACGTTTGTGGAAGGATAATTTGCCTGCAGCATACCGTCGGGGAGCTGTGAGTGTGCAAGGTCGATTAAGGATTTGCGCGGCATCCGTGTATCACTTCCCATGCGGAAGGTGTAGAGCATCTCCAGAGCGCTGTCCATGTCGTACTGTTGCTGCTCGTAATACGGGCAATCGACGTACATCTCGTGCATACAGCATAGCACGGTATTGCGGCTGATGCGCCACATCTCATTCAGACGCGGATCGGAGCATTCGAATTGTCCATCCCCGTCAAGTGGGTAGAAGTAGGGCGAATAGGTCAATTCCGAAAGCAAGAAATCGCAATCGGGATCAAATTCCAGACGGATGAAGCGGAAGGTGCGATACCAGAACGGAGAGAAGGACTGCTCCCGCCCCGTTGCGTGCAGGGTGTCAAAGCTTCCCATGATGACGTTTTTGGGATTTGCAAAATCATCGCGCACGTTCTTTTGGGGATAGTGGTGGTGTTTGTCGGTGGGCGTGCCGTAGCATTCGGCATAGATCACGCGCACCGTGGTACCCGCATTGGCATGGAATTTCAACGAAAGTTTTGCGGTGGTGTAAACGCCTGCGTCCAGCTCGATGTAACCGTTTCCTTGACGCACGACTGTCATGGCTTGCGGTGCTCGGGTTTCCATCTGCGGAATCGGTCGTGGTTCCAAAATATACAGCTCGTTCAAGCCGTAGGGGTTGAAGCCGCGGCTGTCAAGATCAGGTTCGTACAGCTCTCGCACCGCGATTGCCGTTTGGCTTGCATCCGCCAAATGCTCCTCCATCGGTGCGAGGGAGCGGAAGCCCTGACGGTAGAGACGAACGTTATCCTCGCGGCGGCAGGTCCAGGTTTTGTCGGTGCAGACGGAGCGTATCGCGTCGTTTTCCGTCAGCGTACCGTCCAACCAGAATGCGGGGCGGGAGGCACGGAAAAGCGAGATGAAGCTGTCCTCGGTGACAAACAACACTCTGGCGGTCAGGGTGTTCTCGCCGTCCGCAAGGTAGGGCGAAAGATCGACCGTTTCGTAATATTTGACGTACTGCGGTCCCTGGCACGGACCTTCGCACGCAAGTGCACCGTTGACAAACAGCTGATAGCGTGCGTCACCGCATACCTTGGCGGTCAGCGTAGCACCGTGCGATGCGGAGATCGTTTTTTCAAACACGTAATAGGAATCGACGTTCGGTGTTTCGTCGGCGCAGATCCAGAAGCTCATTTTTCGGATTCCTTTCTTATCATTCGTATTTTAAGGTGATGTCTCCGAGAATACCGGAGGGCGAATTTTGCATATTGTAAGAGAATTTATCGCGCAGCGCATATCCCAGATGATTGGAAACGACGATTTCCGCCAAGTTATCGCCTGCCTTCAATGCTCCCGTTACGTCAAATCGATATGGGGGCGCTATGCGAATGCCGCAATGGATCCCGTTGAGGGTCAGCTCTGCCGTCTCACCGACTGTGCCAAGATCCAGCTCGGCATGAGCGGCTTCGTTCGCTGTGAACGTAAAGCGATATCCCATTTTTCCGGAAAAATCGGGGCGGTGATGGGGCGAGGTCACGTTGAAAAAGGAATCAAATTCGCCGTAATGCTCGAATTTCCACGGCGTGCGGAAATCCGCAAGCGCCAATGAATAGGTGGGGTGCAGGAGTTCCGAGTGGGCGTATGCGATCTGTGCGGGCAGATCGGTGTGATTGCCAAAGATCAAAAAGAGCGATTCACCGGGGCAGAGCGCGACATCGACGCATCCGTCCTTCGTACTGCCGCCGCTATAGCGCTGTTCGGTTAGATTTGCCTTGACGTAATCACCGCAAGCGGGGAAGCGGACGGCGGTTTTCGCATGCTTTGCGTAGTCCTCGTTGAAGAGCATGAACACGTCACAGCCGTCGCGTCTGACGTGGTAGATGCGCAGCTTCGGGTATCCGTCGGGAACGGTAACATCCATCATGCCTGCGTTACGCATGCGTTTGGCGAGGTCGTCAAGCGCAACGGCTTCAAATTCCGATGCATAACCGTCGGGCGCGCGGTCAACGAACCACACGGGAAGTCCCGCAGCGCGAAGTCTGCGCAGTGTTGCGTAAAAATGTGTTGGCAGATACGGTGCCGTCGGAACGATCAGGCAATCGAACGACTCATCGGAAAGCAGAAGCTTGCCGCCCTCTACCTGCGCGTTTTGCAGATCGTCCATCGGAACGATGTCGTAATCGATGTGGTGATCGTACAGATGTTTTGCAGGGGCATCGACCGGCATGGAGGTGTCGATTTTGTTTGCCCATTCCGCCTCGGCGTGATAGAGAAGTGCGGCGTTTGCCACGTGCGTGCCGCCGAAGAGGAGATGAGATGCGCGATTGGTGTAGCGCATCAATTCGCAAAAGCCCTCAAAGCTCGGGTCGTGTCCCTCCGCGCCGAAATGCGGCGGGCAATCGGGATCGGGGTATTGCGGGGAAAAGGCGTGCGGCACAAAGTGATTGATGCCGCGCACCAAGAGAAAGTCGATCAGCCATTTCATAAACGGCGTTCCCTCCGACCAACCGTAAGCGCCGAATATCTCGCACATCGCGCGCTTTTGCATGTGGGGCTTGAGGTGAGAGAGGGAGGCGCAGAGTTTAGCGAGCGTGTAGTGGAAGAAGCGTCCGTCGGAGACGCCGCTGCTGAGCGTGGAGGAGTGGGTGTAATCCGACATTCCCGGCATAACCTGATGCAGGACGATATCCATACCCGCCATGTCCTGCCCGTCGAGCGAGCGGAAATAGTGTCCCGCGCCGTAGCTCATGCGTGCGTGACAGCCGTTGTCCTCGATAACGTGACCGATGTACTGCACACCGTGCGCACGGCACCAGTTGCCGAGTCGCATGCAGAAATATTCTTGATACATGGCTGTGATCGCGTCCATGTAGGCATGGCGCAAAAGGGCGCGATCCTCGCCGTTGCCGTCACATTCGTACCACAAAAGATTGAAGTGCGGGAGGGGATCAAAGCCGAGTGTGCACTGCATCCGCGCGCGGACTTCGTCACTATAGGGGAGCGCCAAGCCCTGCCGACCGATTCTTTTCTCATACGGGCCCGCATCCATGCGGTGTCTGCCCTGATATTGGTTTTTAAATCCCGGCTCGTCCGAGAAAAAGCCGACAAACGTGTTACCGAAATATGACTTATAGTGCTCCCAATGCGGCTCATACACCGCTTCGATCAGCACGTCCACCGACGCGGGGTTGATGACGTCGATATAATCCGATTTTCCTCCTTGTCTGGATCGATAATAGAAGAAAATACGCCACACACCCTCGGGGATGTCCCAGAGTAGCGTACCGTTCTCGATGCAGTCGGTCAGGGGGATCGGTTCGTATTCACAAATCTCCTCGTCGTCGGCGTATCTGCGGTAGGCGTACGCACCAATGAGGATATTTTCATCGTTTTGTACGGGGACGAAAACAGAAGCCTCACGCATGGGACCCACCACGTCGACGTGGCGCTCGATCAGCTCCCAAGGACGCAGATGCGGATATTTCTTTGCGATCAATCCGTTTGCGTGTCCCGTCGGGAAGTGGTCGTCATCCAACAGCCAGACCTGCATGTCGCGTGCTTTGCACTCCGCGAGAATGATGTCCATATCGCGCCACCAGCCTGCACCGCCGAAATTGTTGTGCGGGCGCGCCTCCACGCAGACTGCACGACAGCCGCTTCGGTAGATGCGTTCGATTTGCTCGGGAATCTTTTCTGTGTGGTCACCGTGCTGCCAGTAAAAGGGAAGCAGATAGTTGCTTTCCTTGCCGTTTAAAATATCAGAAAGAGGTGTATACATAGAAATCTCCTTTGATAGGTGATGGATTACCGATAGTATAACGCGTTTGCTGTCGAAAATCAACCGCTGTTTTTATGAAAAAGCGGGGGGATTTTTACGGTTCGTCGGGCACAAGGTGTTGCCGTTATTCTCTTGCGAGCCGATAGATCAGGTCAAAGGCGAATTTCAGATCCTCCATTGAGCAATGCTTTTGCACAAAATGTGAGGTGCAACAGATCCATCGCTTGTCCTTCAAAAGACCGAATACACGGCGAATCTCCGCTTCCAGCTTCTCCCGGGGCAAAATTCCAATCGCGGTTTGTACGCATATGCCGCCGAGAAGTGCAAAGTGATCTGCATATTTTTCAAGATACGTATCGTAAGACATTCCCGCGCTTTCCTGCCAGGGGTGTAGCATGTCGAGTCCGATCTCTGCCAGCTCGTCCGTTATTCTCGCAATGCAGCCGTCGGAATGCAGACTGACAAGCATTCCTCTTGAATGGACGTGATTGACTACGCGCTGGAGATTGGGCTTGATGAGCTCCGACCAAAGCGCGGGACTGAACAGCATATCACGCTGTGATCCCCAGTCGTCGGAAATATGAATACAATCCACGCCCATATCGATGCAACAATCAACAAAGCCGATCAGCCAATCTGCCTGCTTTGCGTACAGCTCGGCAATTTCCTCGCGATAGATCAGCAGATACATCAATTGATTTTCGATGCCGAAGATACCGTTAAAGTACTCAAAAAAGCCCGGTGTCTGTATGTAGCAGAATCGGTCGCGCTGTTTGTGATGCACAAGTGCGTTTTTTGCGTTTGTCCAATCTCCTTCGACTGCGGGTAAAACAACTCCTTTTTCCAAAAGAATGTCGGGAGTGATTTCACCGTAGCGCTCCTCGATTTCCTCACTCAAATTGGCGCTGACCCAACCGTAAAGCGGCGTTCTGTCAGCCTTTTCTCCTCGAATTGTTTTAAGAACGCGTTCTTTCGATGTCATAACGATATTCCTCCTGTTTCATCGAATCATGTGGGATTACGGATCAAGCTTGAAAAACAAAAAACGCTTTTACCGTGATTCAACAACGGTAAAAGCGTTTTTTGTATGATTGCGATTGGTTACCTTTGCTTTCATTGCATGTTTTATTATACTCATTTCATGCTGAAAAAGCAAGGGCTTTTTTCAATATTCTAATAAGTATTCCCGTTTTCCCGAAACTGCCGCCAAACGGTTTCAAATACCTCGTCGGTATCGGGAAGCGGACGTACGGGGCGCCATGTGATGTGCGTGGTGTCTCCGTCACACGAAACCTCCTGAATCCGATCCTCGGCAATGCCGTCGCCCGATACGAAGCGGAAGCATTCCTCAAGACCTTGGCGTAGGTCGCCGCCGGTGTCACAATAGAGCGCCGATCCACGTGTTTTGCCGGTTGCTTGCGCAAAATCGATCATCGCGTACAGCGTCGCGCGTTGGGTTTCCAGCACGTCGCGAAGCTGATAGGCGCGATAGAGAAGCTCCTCGGATCTGACTCCGACGGTTGTGGGAAAATCGCGCAGAGCTTCGTCGATCGCGTCGATTGCTTCTTTCATCAAGGCGGGCTGACGGATCGCCGCCGCGCAATCGCTCATCCGACGGCGGAATTGATCAAGCTTTTCCACGCAGTTGTGCCCGTTTGCAAGCATCGCATCGCGAAGGGCATTATGTGACTTCAATGCATCTGCGGCAACCGATTCAAAATTCTCCTCGGAGCAGGGTGTTCTTTCGGATGCGGAGATATACTGTGCGGCGCGAATGGATCCGACCTGTCCCGCGTTAAGTGCAGAACCACCGGGACGAGCCACGCCGTGTGTGCCCGCGCATTCACCGACCGCAAACAATCCCTTGACCGCGCTCTGCCACCAAAGATCGACCGCCACTCCGCCGTTGTTGTGCTGGGCGCAAAGAGCGATCTCCAAAAGTTCTTTTTCAATATCCACGCCCTTGCCACGGTACAGCTCGATGGCGGGCTGATTCATGTGCCGCAAGCGCTCGATCGGTGTGCCGAAGCATGCGTTGGCGCGAAAGAGATAGGTGTACGCCTCGGATGAGAGTCTTTCAAAGTTGATTTTCTCCATGCCGAACGGATTTTTCGTGAAATCCAGATAGACGCGGCGATGGCGCAAAACACACTCGCGATAGACCAGAAGATCGATGACCGATGAGCCGTCAAGCACCTTTTTGCTGTCAAAGGGCCATTGATAGCCCTTGAGAAATACGTTGGAGAGTGCCTCGTACGGGTCGGAGAAAAAGTCGGTCAGAAATTCGTGCTCACAGCCGCTCTCGTCAACCGAAACGAATCGGGGAAGCACCTGCATATAGGTGCCCGACACGTTCCAGCGCGGTGTGATTGATGCAAGACCGTATTGCCATTCGGTCATGTTCTGCAATGATGCTCCCGCGCGAAGTGCAAGTGAGGATGCGCCCATCTGACTCTGCGGATAGACGCTGTCGGCGTAAATCCCCGCAGGACCGCCCGTGGCAAGCACGACGTGCGGTGTGCGGAACAAAACGAATGCGCCGCTCTTTTTCTCCAACGCGAGAAGTCCGCAAACGCCATCCTCGTTCGTAAGAATTTCCACGGCGTAAAGTCCGTCGTAAACCGTCAGCCCAAGCGCATCAGCCTCGTTTTGCAGCGCCTCGGTCATGAATTTGGAGGTCAGAGGGCCTGCCGACGTTGCGCGTGCAAACGGGTCGTGATCGGTTTTGTAGCCGACGTATTCACCGTAGCGGTTGACGGGAAAGGGAACGCCCAGCTCGCACAGATGCAGAAAGGCACGCGCGGAGAGCGCCGCCTCGCAAAGTGCGTTGTCTCCGTCCACCGCGCCGTAGGAAAACAGATCTTCTGCCATACGGCGGACGCTGTCGGGCGAGTCACCGCCAAGCCCCAGCTTGTAGTATGTCTGCTTATCACTGCCCGTATTACGTGACGTGCCGCAAAGCACACCCTCGGTCAGGAGTGCGACACTTTTTTTGCCGTCGCGGAGAATACGGTTGACGGCATTATAGCCTGCCGCTCCCGAGCCGACGACCAAGGCGTCGAGTGTGATGTAATCCATGGTCATATCAAAGCCTCTGCAGATGGAAGCCGCCGTCCACATCCAGCGACTGTCCCGTCACGTAAGGGAGCGCGCCGCTGCAAAGCGCATAGGTCGCGGCGGCGATGTCCTCTGGCTGTCCCCAACGCTTGATCGGCAGAAGTCCTCCGTTGATCAGCTTATCGTATTTTTCGGTGACTGTCTCGGTCATCGGCGTTGAGATGATACCGGGGCGCGTCTCGTTGACCGGAATGCCGTGTTCGGCAAGACGGGTAGCGAAAAGTTTGGTAATCATCGAGACGCCCGCCTTGGAGATGCAGTACTCTCCACGGTTAACCGATGCAGCGTATGCCGAGAGCGAGGAGGTGTTGCAGATGTAGCCGCGCACGCCGTTCACAAGCTCGTTTTGGAGCATGCGATTTGCCACCGCCTGCGTGAGGAAAAAGGTGCCCTTTGTGTTGATATCCATGACGTAGTCATAGCTTTCCTCGGTCATTTCCAAAAGGTCGGCTCGCACGCGCGGAGCGACACCGGCGACGTTCACGAGCACGTCGATCTGTCCTCCGGTTCGGACAGCGGTATCGATCAGACGCTCCCGATCCGCCGTGACCGAGAGGTCACCCGTCAGATATACGAAATTTTCATGCGAGATGGATTCGCGCGCCTTTTCGATCGGCGTGCGTCCCATGCCGAAGACACGATAGCCTTCCTTCAAGAACTTTTCGGCGATCGCTTTTCCGATGCCGCCGAGGCATCCGGTAACAATTGCGTTTTTCATATGTCAATCCTCTTATTTCTTCAAAATCACTTCGCGGTAGAGCTTGGTGTAGAGCGGGTCGCGGATGACGCATCCGGGCGTCGATCCCGCGCGCATCAACT
>JAFTPJ010000093.1 GCA_017463405.1 Clostridia bacterium | reverse complement strand
CAGGTACGCATTGATAAAGCCGTCAAGATCGCCGTCCATCACCGCCTGAATATTACCGGTTTCATAGCCCGTGCGCTTATCGGTAACGAGCGTGTAGGGCATAAATACGTAGGAACGGATCTGTGAGCCCCACTCGATGTTTGCCTTGTTGCCCTGAATGTCTTCGATCGTGTCCAGCCGTTCCTGGATTTTGATCTCCATCAGCTTTGCCTTCAGCATACGCATTGCGGTTTCCTTGTTCTGCAGCTGCGAGCGCTCGGTCTGACATCCCACCACGATGCCCGTGGGCTTGTGGACGATGCGGATTGCAGAGTCGGTCTTGTTGATGTGCTGACCGCCCGCGCCGCTGGAGCGGTGCGCGGTGACCTCGATGTCCTCCTCGCGGATGACAACAGCGTCAAGGTTTTCAAATTCGGGCATGACCTCGATGGATGCGAAGGAGGTTTGTCTTCTGCCGTTGGCGTCGAACGGGGAAACGCGTACCAAGCGGTGCACGCCGTTCTCACTCTTGAGATAGCCGTAGGCGTTCAGACCCTCGACCATGACCGTTGCGCTCTTGATTCCAGCGCCGTCGCCGTCGAGCCAGTCGGTGAGTTTGACGTTGAAGCCGCTCTTTTCTGCCCAACGGGTGATCATGCGGTACAGCATCTGCGCCCAGTCCTGTGCCTCGGTGCCGCCCGCGCCGGGGTGGAAGGAGACGATGGCGTTGCTCTTGTCGTATTCACCCGACAGAAGCACCTCGATTCTCTTGTGCTCCTCCTCGGCAAGAATGGCGTCAAGCTCGTTTTGCACCTCTTCGACGTAGGATTCGTCATTTTCCTCAATGGCGACCTCAGCCAGTGCGATGGCATCCTCCAGACGTGCGCACAGCTTTTCATAGCCTGCGACCTTATCCTGTCCCTGCTTGATGACCTGCAGAACCTTGCTGGATTTCTCCGCGCTGTTCCAGAAGTCGGGGGACTGGGTCTGCGCCTCCAGGTCCTTCAGGTTTTCCTTTGTTTCTTCAATTTTGAGTGCCAACCCCAGCTCGGTAATGTCTTCACGGAGCGCGATCAGCTTGTATTTTGCGTCTTCCAATGCAACGATCAAATCGAATACCTCCAACGCCCACACGGCGTTTTTCTTTTATAGTATTGTCAAAAATTATATTTATAATATTATATCATGAAATATGGACTTCTTGCAAGGGGTTTTTACAATTTTTTGCAATTCTTTTGCGTGAATGTGCCGATATTTTCATTATCTGTGGTGATGATGGACGCCGACAGTGGCAAGGCCGCCCTCGGACGTTTCCTTGTAGAGTGTGGACATATCTCTGCCGGTCTCCTTCATTGCCTGCACGACCTTATCGAACGAAACCTTTCTCGTCTCACACAAAAAATCGGACAGTGTGACGGCATTGATCGCACGCATGGCGGCGACGGCGTTTCTTTCGATGCAGGGAATTTGCACCAGTCCGCAAACGGGATCACAGGTCAGACCAAGATGGTGCTCGATTGCAATCTCTGCGGCGTATTCGATTTTGTCAAGGTTCAATTGGAACAATTCACCCAAAGCGGCGGCAGCCATTGCACAGGCGGTTCCGATTTCCGCCTGACAGCCGCATTCCGCGCCCGAGATGGAGGCGTTGGTTTTGATGACGTTTCCGATGATGCCGCCGCTTGCCAGTGCGCGCACGACTTCTTCGTCCTCAAAGCCGTTTTTGTGTTGCTCATAATAGAGGACTGCAGGGAGTACGCCCGCCGCACCGCAGGTGGGCGCGGTGACAATCTTTTCGCCTGCGGCGTTCTGCTCGCTGACCGCGAAAGCGTAGGAGCAGACCAATCGGTTTTCGCGTGTTTCGCTGCTCTCGCCAAGCGAACGTCGATGGTAGAGAAAATTCGCTTTTTTCTGAACGTTCAAGCCGCCGGGGAGAATGCCATCGTCGGCGAGTCCCTGCTTGATGGAGTGCTTCATTGCATCCCACATCTCGCGCATATATTCCCAGAAATCGGGTCCTTCAAAGCGCTCGGCAAACTGCCATAGACGGAGTCCGTGCTCCTCGCAGTAGGCGCGGATGTCGTTGAATGTTTTATGCTCATACAGGATCACGGGCTTGTGTTCAGCTTCACCGAGCACCTGAATGCGACCGCCGCCCACGCTCATGATGCGCAATTGTCCCAGCGCGCGTCCGTCCTTCATGGCGTACAGATCCATGGTGTTGGGATGGGGGAGCGACTTGGTTTCGCAATCGAAGGTGATGTCGCAGGGGAGCGGAGCGAGTGTTTTTTTGATGATGGTGTCGGTACCGTGCCCGCGTCCCGTTTTGGCGAGTGAGCCGTAGAGAATGACGCGGTAGGCATCTGCCTGCGGATAGATTCGTGCCGCGAGGAGGCAGGCGCGCTCGGGACCGATGGTATGGGAACTGGAGGGACCGCTTCCGACCTTGTACAGCTCTGTGAGCGATTCCATGCCCGAAAGCGGGGTGACTTCTTGGGTTTGCTGTTTCATGCCGTACGCTCCTTACTTGTGATATTTTGTGCCCTTGAGGATTCCGAAGCAACGGTAGAGCACCTCAAGCAGCAGAACACGCATGAGTTGATGGGGGAAAGTCAGCTTGGAGACCGACAGTCGCAGGTCGCACGCCGCCTTGACCTCGGGAGCAAGACCGTGCGACGATCCGATGACAAGGCAGATGCTGCCGTTTTCGTTCAGCACGCCCTCCAGGCGCTGTGCCAGTTCCTCGGAGGAAAATTCCTTTCCCTCGACGCACAAAGCGATCTTGTAGGAGCGGGGCGGGATGGCGGCGAGGATGCGCTTTGCCTCGTCCGCGAGCGCTGTGTTGATTTCGGTATCGGACGGGTCGTCCGCGACGCGCGTTTCCTTGAGCTGGATGATCTCGGGTTTGCAAAAGGCGCAGAGGCGTTTTTCGTACTCTGCCACGGCGTCGCGCCAGTAGCCTTCCTTGAGATTGCCGACCGTGATGACGGTAAGCTGTATCATCGTCGTTTCTCCTTTACAGTAGCATTTCCGTAATGCGGTCGGGACATGCCACCGCAATGTTTACGTTGGTGTTTGCGACCGCGCCGATGCACTCGCTGTAAGCGGTGTCGGGGGTGTTGTTTTCCTGACTCAAATGCGCCAGCATCAGGCTTTTTGTGCCATTGGCGCAGAGACGGGATGCGAAATAGGCGCTGTCGGGGTTGGACAGATGTCCGCGCCGCGACGCCACACGCTGCTTGAGCTGATACGGATAAATGCCGTTCATCAGCATGTCAAGGTCGTGATTGCTCTCCAAAATGACCGCGTCACAGCCGAGAAGCCCCTCCTCCACGGCGGGGGAGACGTAGCCGATGTCGGTTGCGTAGCCGACGCGTATGGTTGTATCGCCGTAAGGAATCTCAATGCGGTAGCCTACCGACGCGCGGCTGTCGTGTGGAGTGGGGAAGGAGGTTACGCGCATACCGCACAGCTCTGCGGTATCGATCGGTGGATGCGGGCAGAGATGCGGCGCGATCGCGGGATCGCCCTCCAGCTTGTAAACACAGCCTTGCGGCAGATGTACGGGAATGGGGTGCTTTTTGAGAAAAACAGATAAGGCGCTGATGTGATCGTTGTGCTCGTGCGTGAGCAGAATCGCGCCGATCTGTGCGGGATCGACATGTGCTTCGTCCAGTGCACGAAGGAGCTGACGGGCACTTTTGCCTGCGTCGATCAGAAGTGTGCCGACGGGGGATGTGATCAGAAATGCGTTTCCCGTCGAGCCGGAATATAGGGATAGGATGCGGATGTTATTCATGTGAATATATCTCCGATGAATATGATGGAATCGGAATACGGTATCAAACAAAAATGTATTTGATTCGGTATGCGCGGAGCGAGCCAAGCAATACGTCGTTTTCCATGATAGAGCTATGACTGTGGAATTGAAGCAAAATGTTCTCATCCTTGTCTTCAAAAATAACGTAACATTCCTTGGATACGGTGCCGTAACGTGAGGTCTTTGTTGTTGTATATACAAAAGCTACAAGCTCTATGTCATCAACATTTGCAGACTGATTTCTTTTGAATATATGATATGCTTTGTATACGCCGTCTTTTTAGGGTCAATCTTTCATAACAATATTTGAAGATTGCCATGGCTGCAAGAAGACCGAAAACTAAAAACCCAAAAAAATAACGTCACGCTCGTATCCTTGAAGAAGGTAAATCAAGAGAACTACAAAGGATACGAAAAGCCCGAAAATACCAACGCACAGTGACCAAAACCGGTGTCTGACAGTGAAATTCTCAACGCGTTTGTTGGAACGCTTTTCTCTCTCGGGGGGCGATTTTCGATTGCCTTTTTTCATCTTTGTTTCTCCTTCACCCGTAGAACCTTTGTATATGCATCAAGCAATCGTGATTCCCATCATGGGGAACAAAAACAGTATCATCATATCGATCGCGACGGCGAGGATGATTGGGAAAATCACGGTGAGCACCCAGCGCGATTTGCGCAGACGTGCTTTACCGTCCTCGATAAATTGACATTTTTCAACGTATGACATCGTATCCGGAAGCATTTCGGGTGTGACGCCCTTCCAGGCAAAGCCGCGGTTGTAGATGACGAATCCCACTGCCAGCATAGCACCCACTGCGCAGTAAATGAGAAGGATGTAGTCAAAGCCGAAATGCACGAAAACGAAATAGAGTGCTGTGAACAGGATGGAGTTGACAAGCAGCAAAAGCATGAGTGCTTTTGCGTCTTTGGAAACTTCTTTCATGATCGGAAATCCTTAAATCTTGACAGCACCGACGGGACGGATGCGCAGAACCATGCAGCTACCCTCACCAAGGGCTGCGTCGATCGCCTTTTTGTAGGTATCCACGTATTCGACGGGAACGAATGCTTGAATGGTGCCCGCAAAGCCGCCGCCGTGGACGCGCCATGCTGCCTTTTTATCGGCAAGCAGACGCTCGGAGATGCAGAGTGCTACGGAGAGTCCCTGCTCGGAGACGTTTTTGGTGGTATATACGTTTTGCAGATAGCAGAACGAGGAGCGTCCCGATGCGATGACTGCATTAAAGAATGCGGGAAGGTCGCCTGCGATCAGTGCCGTTTTTTGCGTTGCGACGCGCTTGTTTTCTGCATAGAAGTGGAGGGCACGCAAAACGGCTCTGTCACCCAACTTTTCCCGCAGAAGCGGAATGCTTGCAATTACATCCTCCTCGCGGACGTCGCGCAAAAAGCCCTTGCCGAAATATGCCGCTACCGATTTCATCTCGGCGGGAACGGATGCGTAATCGTCGGTCAGATCTGCGTGGTTGCCGCCCGTGTTGACGATGCAGAGGTTATAGCCTGCGGCGGTGATATCAAAGTCCACCTTTTCGATGATGGGAGCGGAGGGATCGTTGAAGTCGATTGCAACGATGCCGCCGACCGCGCACGCGACCTGGTCCATCAGTCCGCAGGGCTTGCCGAAGAATTTGTTTTCGGCGAACTGTGCGAGCTTGGCGATCTCGACGTTGTCGATCTTGCCATCGTTGTAGAGGTGGTTGAGGATATTTCCGATCATGTCCTCGAATGCGGCGGAGGAGGAAACGCCCGAGCCCTTGAGGACATTGGACGTCGTGTAAGCGTCAAAACCGCCGACCGTGTAGCCGTTCTTGCGAAATCCTGCGACCATGCCTGCGATCAGTTCGTCGGAGTGTCCTTCGGGATTTTCACGCGGTGCGGTGAAGATGTTGATATCGACTACGTCCTCATCAAAGCCCTCGCTCTTGACGCGGATGACGCCCGTTTCGGAGGGCGCGGCGACGGCGATGATATCCAGGTCGATGGATGCGGCAACGACGCAGCCGTGGTTGTGGTCGGTGTGGTTGCCCGACAGTTCGCTTCTGCCCGCGACCGAGAAGATGGAAGCCTCGCGATCTTCGCCGTAAAGCGCGGTAAAGGCATCGACAGCGGCAGCATAGCGCGCTTTTTGCGCATCCAATGCTCCCTCACCGTAGATGTAAGACAGGCGTGCGTCAAGGTCACCGTTCAAAATTGCATGTTTTAGTTCCGAAGTGTTCATTTTTTGTATTTCCTTTCCGAAAAAAGAATAATTTGTTTCAATCTATATCATTATATCATATTTTTGTGAACCTTGCAATAAGTTTGATGAAATTTATTTGCGGGAGTCGTGCGGGGGGATATAACAAAAAGGAATTGCGTTGAGCACAATTCCTTTGAATGCTTATATAAAGCGCGGATACCGTAACATCACTTACGGTTGGCTGTGACGATGACATTGACGCCCGTGCCAAGGAGATTTTCGATGACGATATCACCGATCTGTGCGGGGAGCGTGACTGTTGCACGGTTGATCTCCTCCATGCACGCGATCATCAGCTCCTTGGGAATTGCGCGGTCGGTCTTGACGGCAACGGGGGCGCCGTCGGACGCGCGTGCCGTCGAGGTAACGGTGCGCATGGGATGGGTACACTCGTCAATGGCGTACTGCTTACCGCGTGGGCAGGTGTTTCCCGTAACCGAACGGATTTCGCCGCCGTCCAGCTCGACGGTGAGGCGACACCCCATGGGGCAGACGATGCAGGTCAGTTCTTTTTTCATACTCATATCAGCGTTCCTCCAATGCAAAGTGAAGGGTATCGATGCCCGTCAGCAGATCGGCTTTGAGTGTCAGACTTTCCATCTCACCGGGAGCGACGCGCGGCTTTTTCTTCTGGCAGATCACACGCTCGCCGCTTGTACCCTTGATTGTGACGTTACGATAGACGTCCGCAACACGGAAATAGACGGTGACATCCTTTTTATGCGTGATACGCTGGGGAACAGTGTAGCGGATTTTGCCGTCGGTCGAGAGTGCGATGTCGGTGCACTCGGTGTTCTCTCCGAAAATGTATGCCGCTGCACTCTTGCCAGCGATGTCGGCTTCCTCTGAGACAAAGTCCACAAGATCGTGTACATGCAGGACGTTTCCGCAGGCGAAGATGCCCTCTACCTCGGTCTGTCTGTCCTGATCGACCACTGCGCCGTTGGTGACACGGTCCAGCGTGACCGACGCGGTCTTGGAAAGCTCGTTTTCGGGAATCAATCCGACCGAGAGCAGGAGCGTGTCGCAGGGAATGTACTCACGCGTCTCGGGAATCGGGCGGCGATGCTCGTCCACACGAGCGATTGTGACGCCCTCTAATCTCTCTTTGCCGTGAATTTCCACCACGGTGTGGGAAAGCTTTAAGGGAATATTGAAATCGTTGAGGCACTGCTCGATGTTGCGCGCAAGACCTCCCGAATAGGGCATCAGCTCGCAGACGGCGTGCACCTTGGCACCCTCCAGCGTCATGCGACGTGCCATGATCAGACCGATGTCGCCCGAGCCGAGAATGACGACGTTCTTACCGGGCATGTACCCTTTGAGGTTGACGTATTTCTGTGCGGTCCCCGCGCTGTAAATGCCTGCGGGACGCGTGCCCGCGATATTGAGAGCGCCTCTTGCACGCTCGCGGCATCCCATTGCGAGGATAACCGCCTTGGCTTGCAATTGGAACACACCGTCGGTTGCATTGGTCGCGGTAATCACCTTGTCGGAGGTAATATCCAGCACCATGGTGTCAAGCAGGAATGGGATGTTCTTCTCCCGCACGAGCTTTTCGTATCTCCATGCGTATTCGGGACCCGTCAGCTCCTCACCGAAGCGGTGCAGCCCGAAACCGTTGTGGATGCATTGCTGCAAAATTCCGCCGAGTGCCGAATCGCGCTCGAGGATCAGAATGTCGCGCACGCCCGCGTCGTATGCCGCCAGCGCCGCACCCATACCGGCGGGACCGCCGCCGATGATGACAAGATTGATCTGCCTCATGCCTCTGCCTCCTTTGTTTTTCCGACGTTGATGCGGGATGCACCGCCGAACTTGGTGATGCTTTCGTACGGAACGTTCATTTCATTTGCCAGCAGCTCGACGATGTACGGCGAGCAGAATCCGCCCTGACAGCGTCCCATCTGTGCACGGGTGCGGCGCTTGACACCGTCAAGGTCGCGTGGACGGGGATTGGTACGGATGGCGCGCAGGATTTCTCCCTCGCTGACGCTCTCGCAACGGCAGATAATGTGACCGTATGCAGAATCCTTTTGAATTATCGCGTTCTTTTCCTCGATCGAAGCCTCGCGGAAGCCGTGCATAGCCTCGCGGTGCGGATCAAAATCGGGATTCGGCTCCATGGCAAGTCCGCTGTTCGCAAGGAGCTGTGCCACATATTCCGCGATTGCGGGAGCGGAGGACAAGCCGGGGGATTCGATACCTGCGACGTTGACGAAGCGGCTACGCGGCATGTTGATGATAAAATCCCCCGTGCTTCCGACGGCGCGCAGACCGCAGAAGGAGGTGATGGATTTGCCGAACGGAACGCCGTCGATATTCTCGCCCGACTGCTTGATGACCAAGGAGAGTCCATCGGCGGTGGTGGATTTATCGGTTTTGTCCTCAATGTCGAAGGACGTGGGACCTGTGAGCAGGTTGCCGTCGACGGTGGGGGAGACCAGGATGCCTTTACCCATCTTGCTAGGTGTGCGGAAAATCGTGTGATGCACGAGTGTACCACATTCCTTGTCGAGCAGAATGTATTCTCCGCGGCGTGCGTGAACGGTGAACGAGTCGTCGCCCACCATGCGTGCGATTGCGTCGGAGAAAAGTCCTGCCGCATTGATGACGTATTTGGTTTTGATTTGCTCGCGGTCGGAGAAGACTGTAAAATGATCACCGTCGTCACGAATGTCGGTGACCTTGAAATCGAGGTACAGGTCGGCGCCGTTGTCCATCGCGTTGCCGATAGAGGCGATGGTCAGCTCATACGGACAGACGATGCTTCCCGTGGGGGCGTAGAGAGCGCAGATTGCGTCGTCGGAAATGTTGGGTTCCAGCGCGCGGAGCTCCTCGCGGTCGATAACACGGACGCCTTTGACACCGTTGGCGATGCCGCGGCGGCAGAGCGCCTCCACGGTTGCGCGGTCGTCCTCATCAAATCCGATGACGAGCGAGCCGTTGTTTTGATACTTGACGCCCAACTCACGACAGATGTCCTTCATCATTTCGGAACCGCGGACATTGAGGCGCGCCTTGAGCGATCCCTCGGCGGCATCAAAGCCCGCGTGGACGATGGCGGAGTTTGCAGAGCTGGCGCCCATTGCTACGTCGTGTGCTTTTTCAAGAATACAGATTTTCAATCGGTAAGAGGAGAGGGTGCGCGCGATCATTCCGCCCACAACGCCTCCGCCTATCACGGTGATATCGTACATATACTATTCCTTTCTTACATTTGTTTATAAAATTCAGATGTATCCATTATTACCTATATTATAATCAATCAATCAAAGCTTGTCAACAGTGGCAAAAAAAATGAAAAAAGCACATGCCAGACGCGCCAAATGTGCAACAATGCGCAAGCGGGAACATGAAATCAATATTCGATATGCGTGTTTTTTTCTTTTTTTAAGATTGTACTTTACAAATACGGATAAATATGGTAAAATATAAGTAACCGATCCGATGGGATGAGCTTTTTGAAAGGTGCATGGTGTAACAGATGGATTTTGAATTTGAAGATGAATTAGAGAATGAATTTGACGATGAATTTGACGATGAATTTGACGATGAATTTGACGATGATCCGGAGGAGGGGATGATTGAAATTTTCAGGCGTGATTACCGTCATCTGAAGAAGGAGGTGCCGAAAAAAACACCGGAAGAAATCAAAAAGGCGGCGGAGTTTGCCGTAAAGATGGAGGCGTTTCGAACCTCACTACCTCACATGTTTATTCCTGAAAAGAAAGCTGTTTACGATCAGTGTCTCAAGGATATGGATCAATATGCTATGCGAAAGGGAGGAAAGCTTCTTACCTCTTTCGATTATCAGAATTACAAATCGGATATTCGTGTGGTGGTGCCCAGAGTAGAGTTCTCGGATGCAGAGGACAAAGCGCTTTTGACGCTGATTACAACGCAGGCAACCTCCATGCGTATAGGGGAGAATGGGAAGATGATGGAGATTTACGTTACCATAAATTGCTTTGCGCCTATCGTAGATTTAGATCCGGATTCGGAGCAGAAAAAATAAACGATCAGTCTTTCTGAAAAATTGTCGACAAAACTAATGATTTTCGTCAGTTTGTCAAAAGTTTTGGTCAAGCTTATTCAAAAGCTTGCGCGGAGGAGGAGAACGAAGCTCGATGCGGGAGCGGGAATCTGGCATGCCTCGTTCCCTCGCTCTCCTCACCGTCCGCAGACGGCGAAATCCTTTTTACGGCGCATTTCTTTTTGTTAGCTTTTTCTCTTTTGCGCCTATTTTGTCAAAAAAGTGGCTAACGAGTTTGCGCGTTGTTACAAACTGTATGCTTGGGGCTATAGTTTGGGGGCGACCGATGCATTTGCATCGGTCGCCCTACGTAATTCGTTATTCATTTTCGGGGACGAGCAGACCGTAGCCGCCGTCGTGTCTTTTGTATACCGCGCAGGTGTCGCCGGATTGATCATCCTTGAAGATGAAAAACTGGTGTCCCAGCAGGTTCATCTGCAAAATTGCCTCCTCTGCTGACATGGGCTTGGCGGGGAAGGTTTTGGTACGAATGATTTCCTCCTCGTCTGCCTCGATGTCGTCATACGATTCCTCGGGGTAGGGGTTGAACGTACCTTCGCGCAGTTTTTTTGCCAGGCGCGTTTTGTTTTTGCGGATTTGCCGTTCGATGTTGGAGCAGGCATCGTCGAGGGCGTCGCGGAAGCTCTCGCCTCTGACCTCGCTGCGGAAGAGTGTTCCTGCAGCGGAGATTGTGATCTCGATGTTTCTGTCGTTATGCTTACAGCTGAGCGTAACCGTGGCGTCACTCTCACCCGAGAAAAATTTGTCGAATTTTGCAAGCTTCTTTTCGATGAGCTGTTTCATCTCATCATAAACGTTCATCTGTCTGCCAATTACGGTAATCTTCATCTTGCTTTCCTTGCCTTTCTTTCAGTTTTACGGAGGGGAAAGGATACTCTCCGCATTTACAGTATAGCATATTCCGATGCATTTGTAAAGAACGTACAAAAAATGTTTACATTTTAATTTTTTAATTGTCGAAATTATTGACAAAAAGATAAAAAAATTAGAAATAGTGATTGACAGACGCGAAAAAATTTGATATAATAAAAAATAACGGGTGCCCGAAAGGGCGCCGATTTTTGAAAAATGGGGAGGATGGATCGTTTTATGAAGGAATTGCAGGAAAAAATTGAGTGGCTACGGCGGCAGGTCCTGTACCACGCCAAGCGCTATTACGTGGACGACGATCCCGAAATTTCGGATTACGAGTATGATAGGATGTACGCGGAGCTGTTGCGCCTGGAGGCGGAGAATCCCTCATTTTTTGACCCTGAATCTCCCACACAACGCGTGGGCGGCAAACCCTTGGACAAGTTTGAAAAGGTGACGCACACGGTGCGCATGGACTCGCTCTCGGATGTCTTTTCGTTTGAGGAGCTGGAGGAGTTTCTCTCTCGGGTGGAGCAGACGGTGGAGCACCCCACGTATTCGGTCGAGCCGAAAATCGACGGGCTTTCGGTCTCGCTTCGCTATGAGGACGGTGTGTTTGTGCAGGGTGCGACGCGCGGCGACGGAACGACGGGAGAGGACGTGACGCAGAACCTCAAAACGGTGTTCTCGATTCCGATGCGCCTCTCGGAGCCCTTGACGCTGACCGTGCGCGGCGAGGTCTATATGCCGCGTGCCGTGTTTGAAAAGTTGAATTTTGCACGCGAGGCGGCGGGACAGGCGTTGCTTGCCAATCCGCGAAACGCGGCGGCGGGCTCGCTTCGTCAGCTTGACCCGAAGGTCGCGGCGGAGCGCAAGCTGGACATTTTTGTATTTAATTTTCAAGAGGGAAGTCTCTATGCCGACGGGCATACGCCCATGACGCACAGCGAGACGCTTGACCGTCTTGCTGCATTGGGCTTCCACGTGCTGGAGAATCGCACGGTATCGGAAAGTAGTACGGATATCATCTCGCACATCAAGCGTCTGGGCGAGGCGCGCGACGGTCTTGCGTATGACATCGACGGTGTGGTGATCAAGATCGACGCCTTGGAGCAACGACGTCGTCTGGGCGAGGGAACAAATACTCCCAAATGGGCGGTGGCGTACAAGTTCCCGCCCGAGCAGAAGCAAACGCGCCTGGAGGATATCACAGTGGCAGTCGGTCGCACGGGTGTATTGACGCCGACGGCGGTGTTGTCTCCCGTACGGCTTGCGGGAACGACGGTCGCACGCGCAACGTTGCACAATCTGGAATTTATCCGTGAAAAAGATATTCGTATCGGTGATATTGTGACCGTTCAAAAAGCGGGGGATATTATCCCCGAGGTAGTGAAGTCGCACACCGAGCTGCGCGGTGAAAATGCAAGAGAATTTTTCATGCCCGAGCGTTGCCCGTCCTGCGGCGAGCCGGTATTTTACGATGCGGACGAGGGCGCGGCGACGCGCTGTACCAACAGCCGATGCCCCGCACAGCTCTCGCGCGGGATCGAGCATTTCGCGTCCAAGGATGCGATGAACATTGAGGGCTTGGGTCCGCAGCTGGTGGAGGCGTTGCTCAAAAACGGGCTGATCGCCGACGCGGCGGATCTGTATTCGCTGGATGCGGGAGAGGTTGCGAAGATTGACCGCATGGGCGAAAAATCAGCGGACAATCTGATCAAAGCGATCGAGGGATCGAAGTCGGCGGGCTTGGAGCGCCTGATCTATGCGCTGGGCATCCGCAACGTGGGTGAGGTCGCGGCGGCATCGCTGGCGGCACGGTTCGGCACGCTGGAGGCATTGCAGGGCGCGACGGTTGAAGCACTTTGTGAGATTGAGGATTTCGGTGAGATTACCGCGCAATGTGTGGTGAATTTCTTCTCGCATCCGCAGAACGTGGAGCTTTGCGAGCGGCTTGCGGCGGCGGGGCTTGTGACGGTTTCCACCGCAAAGCCTGCGGACGATCTGTTTGCGGGGTTGACCTTTGTTCTGACGGGAACGCTTCCCACTATGACGCGCGACGAGGCGGAGGAAATGATCAAGGCTGCGGGCGGAAAGACCTCGGGCAGCGTTTCGAAAAAGACCTCCTTCGTGGTCGCGGGCGAGGCTGCCGGCTCCAAGCTGACAAAGGCGCAGTCGCTTGGCGTGACGGTCATTGATGAAGATATGTTGAAAGCCATGATCGCCAATCGTTCGAGAGAAGTATTGGCGAAGTAAAAGATCTTGGAGAGATGGGCGCTTTTGAAAAAGCGCCCATCAGCTTGCTGACAAAGGTGGTAGCACTGTCATTTTGACGAAAAGTTTTGGTCAAGCTTTTTCAAAAGCTTGCGCAGTGGAGGGCGCGTAGCCATCCTCGACCTCCGCAGAGGTCGAAACTTCTCCTTTTGCGTTTCTTTTTGTTAGCTTTTTCTCTGCGCCTCTTTCCCACAAAGAAAAAGCGGCTAACAAGTTTATACATTTTGACGAATTGTTTTTTGTAATAAGGGTTTGTCAGTAGTATTAGGCGCTTTTGAAAAAGCGCTCCTCTCTCCAAACCTCTCTCCCCACAAAACTTTTGTAAAAGGGCAGGGCGAGCGGATGAACGTCTTAACAACGTTCACCCGCTCGCCCTGTGCACTTGCGCGCAATTGGATTTTGGAGAGTGGTTGTTCTTTACCGTAAGGTATTGAGCAACCGTTTGTTTAATTAAATCATAAATTGCCAAAATGACACACAAAAAGCGTGACGCTTAAATATGTTACCAATACTTATCTTTATTGTCTGTTAAACCCAGTAAATAGTCAGTAGAAACATTATAGTATTGAGCCAAGGTAATAATATGGCGGCAAGGAATTTCTTGTATATCATTTTCGTATTTACTGATTTGCTGTTGTGTTGTGTAAAGTAATTCAGCAATTTCCAATTGAGTTGCCTTTCCTTCTCTTGCTTCTTTCAATCGCGTTCCGATTTTCATATATTTTCACCAAACTTTCTATATAATCCTTCTAAAAAAATTATATACTAAAAATTTGCTCTTGACAAACGCCTGAAAAGGTGTATAATATTATATATACACCCGAAAAGGTGTAAACACAAAAAATAGAAAGAAGGTATAACCATGTATTGTCCTAACTGTATGAAAAAAATTCCTCAAACAGCAACCAAATGTCCTTTGTGTGCACAACCAACCCACGCTCCTTCCGCAGGAATGGCAACGTTCAGAATCAGCTGCCGTCCGCGTCTCCCCCTTTGGATGATGATTGTGCAACCAATCTCTTATTTTGTCGGATACAAGGTACATATTTCTGTTGATAATCAGAATTATGTATTGAAAAGCAAAAAGAAACAGATTGATGTCCCGGTTGCCATTGGCACGCACCAAGTTCGCATTTCGTCGGTTGGTAAGAAGACTGCCAAAGCAATGAAATTTGCCGGTGCGGCAATGGCATTCACCGGAGCGGTGACAGGAAGCGGTTCAACCATATATGCGGGTGCTGCGATGGAGGATTTGGGCAATGCATTTTCCGATAACGGTGTAGCCATCACGTTTAACCCAAATGAATTGGTTCCGATTTCAGTGAAGCTTGCATGGAACGGCGTAATTGTAGAGGATAAGCAACCATGAGCTTGCAAAATGATTTTGAGCTTTGTCTGGAGTATGAGGAAGCATTGGAGATCAAGCAAGAGCAAAGGGAGCAAGCACAAAACGGTATTATTTTCATGCAGAATGAAAGCGAGCGATTGAAAAAAAAAACTTCGGATTTGCGTGATACTGACAGTGGTGTCAGTTGCCGTAGAGTTGCTTTTGATATTCAAAGTTATGACCGTTAATGACCCTATTACAAATGCGTATCTCACGTATCTGATATTTCCGGGCGGAGTATTTATTGTTGCTCTTTTCAACGGAATCAAAATGAGGAAGGAATCCAATGCGCTTGAATCCCAAAAGTCGCATTTGATTCAGCAATATACCGCAGAAGCCGAGGAGTGTGAGCGCGAGATCACTCGTTTGATACAAGAAATTTATCAAGAAGATTTGTTTGACATTGTTCCCGCTGACTTTTTTTATACGGCAGCTATCGAATTTTGTCTTAACCAAGTGCGCAAAAAATTAGCGGTCACCGCTAAAGAGGCATTTCAACAACTGGATGCCGAAATTAAGCGTTTGGAGCAAATGGAATATTTGGAACAAATGAACAATGAGCGTATGGAACAATTGAATAATATAAAAAGAGCAATTGATATCAATACCCTCGTCACTATAGCAGAGGCCGCGAAAGATAAGAGGGAGTATTGAATATACGTTCAAAAAGGTTTGTCAAAAGTCAAATAGAGGCTTTTGTTAAAACTACAAAAAAGCAGGGCGAGCGTGTGAACGTTGCCAAAACGTTCACACGCTCGCCCTG
>JAFTPJ010000092.1 GCA_017463405.1 Clostridia bacterium | reverse complement strand
GTTTGTTTGTGGTATAATGTTTCATGAAGTGATTGAGTCCTTTCTGTTAGGTTTGAGTTGTGGTGACTTTATTTTAACAGAACTCAATCACTTTTTCTATCCTTTTTTTACTTTCGGTCTCACATCTATTGTAACACTACATTTCCATTTTTACCTTTTTCTTTTATTGCCTTGACAAGTAGCGGATTTTGCTGTATAATATAAGGGATGTAAAATTTCAACCTATCTGGGAGGACGGAAATGGAACAAAAGAAACTGGAAGTGCTTCGCGAAGCGGCGAAAAACATCCGCATCGGCATCATCAAGGGTACGCACGCGGCAAAATCGGGTCACCCCGGCGGCTCGCTCTCAATCGCGGATATTTTGGCGTATCTGTATTTTGAGGAAATGAACATAGACCCCGCAAATCCCGCAAACCCCGAGCGCGATCGCTTCGTGCTCTCCAAGGGACATTGCGCGCCCGCACTTTACGCGGTGCTGGCAAACAGAGGGTATTTTCCCGTCGAGGAGCTCATCACGCTCCGTAAAATCGGCTCGCGTCTGCAGGGACATCCTGATATGACGTTGACCCCCGGCGTGGATATGTCCGCGGGCTCGTTGGGGCTTGGGATCAGCTCGGCGGCAGGTATGGCGCTGGCGGGCAAGATCGATCAGAAGGACTATCGCGTCTACACCATCATCGGCGATGGCGAAAGCGAGGAGGGTCAGGTTTGGGAGGCGTGCATGTTTGCCGCACACTATAAGTTGGACAACCTGTGCGTGATCGTGGACTGGAACGGACTGCAGATCGACGGTTCCGTGGCAGAGGTGATGAATCCCACGCCGCACGACAAAAAGCTGGAGGCGTTCGGTTTCCACGTGATTTCCATCGACGGTCACGATTTCGATCAGATCGCCGCAGCTCTGGCAGAGGCGAAAACGGTCAAGGGTAAGCCCACCGCCATCATCGCAAAGACGGTCAAGGGCAAAGGTGTATCCTTTATGGAAAATAAGGTCAATTGGCACGGTGCGGCTCCCAACGATGAGCAGTGTGCCGAGGCTTTGGCAGAACTGAACGCGTAAGGGGGAGAGAACAATGGCAGAAAAGCTTGCAACAAGAGAAGCATACGGCGCGGCATTGGTCGAGCTGGCTGAAAAATACGATTTCGTCGTCATGGATGCGGACCTCGCGGAGGCGACCAAGACGGTCAAGTTCAAGAAGGCATATCCCGGGAGATTCTTCGATTGCGGTATCGCCGAGGGCAATATGATGAGCGTAGCGGCGGGAATCGCGACCACGGGTAAGACCGTGTTTGCATCCAGCTTTGCAATGTTCGCCGCAGGCAGAGCATTCGAGCAGGTGCGTAACTCTATTGGTTATCCCCACCTCAACGTTAAGATTGGTGCGACCCACGCGGGCATCACCGTCGGTGAGGACGGTGCGACCCACCAGTGTAACGAGGATATCGCGCTGATGCGCACCATCCCCGGTATGACCATCATCAACCCTGCTGATGCGGTTGAAGCAAAGGCAGCTGTCGAGGCGGCACTGTCCACCAACGGTCCGTTCTATCTGCGCTTCGGCAGATTCGCAGTTCCCACGATCAATGATACCCCCGATTACAAGTTCGAGCTCGGCAAGGGTGTGTGCCTCAAGGACGGTAAGGATGTGACGATCGTTGCATCGGGTCTGATGGTTTCCTTGGCACTCGAGGCTGTAGAGCTGTTGGCGCAAGAGGGTATCGATGCACGTGTGATCAATATCCACACCATCAAGCCGATCGATAAGGAAATCCTTGCGAAGGCGGCAGAGGAGACGGGTGCGATCGTAACTGCAGAGGAGCACAATATCATTGGCGGTCTTGGAGCTGCTGTGACCGAAGCGATCTGCGAGAGCGTTCCCGTTCCCGTAATCCGTGTCGGTATGAACGATACATACGGACATTCCGGTACGGTTCCCGCACTGCTCGAGGCGTACGGTCTGACTCCTGCGGCAATCGCAGAGGCTGCAAAGAAAGCAATTTCGTTGAAGAAGTAATAGAAGTGATAAATCGTGTGAGGGAGAGGAGACTTTTGAAAAAGTCTCCTCTCCCTCACAATTCCAAAAATTTCGTCGGAAAGCGAGGCTGTCTCAACTGCTTTTTATCGCATTTGAGACAGCCCCATAAAAACTTTCTATGTTACCCCTTTAACCCGCGAAGGATTTCTTTGGCTCTTGCTTCGATGTCTGCCTCGGTCCAATCGGGATTGATGCCGAAATGCGCGCATCTGGAGAGGATGTCGAGGGTTTTTGGGCACATATCGGGGGCATAATCGGGTACGCGGTTCGCCGCCATGCGGAACGGATCCATTGCAGGATGAAACGCGCCGCGCTTTTCCATGATCACGTCCCAGTTGGAATATACGTGCTTGCCCGTATTGATCGGCACGGTCGCGCCGCTGACCGTTTTCACAAAGCGATCCGCCTCTTCGGCACTGTCAAAGCGCAGCGTGCAGTTCATCGCGCTCTCGCCGTTGGGATCGTTGGAGGGAATCAGGCGCGCCTTGTCGCCGAGCGCCTGGCACAGAAGCTTTTTGTTTTTGCGCAAGTCGTGCACGATGCCGTCCAGCTTCTTGAGCTGCTCGCGCAGGATCGCCGCCGTGATCTCGTTGGTGCGGTATTCGACGCCGCAGAAGGGAGTGGTGGAGAAGCTGTCGAGCTGATTGCCGAAGTACGCGATCGCGCTGCTGTCGTGATAGATCAGCGCACGCTCAAACAGTGTGCGGTCGTTTGTCAAAAGCGCACCGCCTTCGCCCGCGCTGATGATCTTGAAAAAGTTGAAGCTGAACGCGCCCGCGTTACCGATCGTACCGACAAATTTTCCGCCGAACGAGCTGCCGGCTGCCTGGCATGCGTCCTCCAGAACGAGTAGGTTGTGCTTCTTCGCAATCGCCATGATTGCGTCCATATTACAGGGATAGCCCTGCATGTGTACGGGAAGGATGACCTTCGTGCGATCACTGATCTTGCGCTCGATATCGATGGGATCGATCATCAGTGTGTCGTCGATCTCGGCGATCACGGGCATCGCACCGACGGCAACGACTGCCATCGCGGTGGCGATGTATGTGTATGCGGGAACAATCACTTCATCCCCGGGGCCGACTCCCATACCGATCAGGGCGGAGGTCAGCGCCGCCTGTCCGGAGGTCATCAAGATCGTGTTTTCCGTGTGGAAGTACGCCTTTAGCTCCTCCTCGAAGTGATACGTTTCCTGCGGTCCTCCGTTGACCTTGAACAATTCTCTTGAATCAATGACGCGTGCGACCGCGTCCTTTTCTTCCTGTCCGATTCTATACATGATTTCAATCCCTTTCTTGCTTTAATGCATCGATGTTCTTCAAAACCTCAAGAACGAGGTGGGTGTCGCTGGCGGGGCGATAGCCCTGCGGACGACCGTTGAGGAACATATCCACCTCGTATCCGCCGCGGCAGATCTGATCCTCGGTGACAAAATAGCCGTCGGCACCGTTGGCATTGGAGAGTGCGAGCACGTGGGCGTTCTTGATCTCGTGTGCGATGCGAAGTCCGATCTCCGAAAACAGTTCATAAGGGTAGCTTGTGAAGATGACGCCGCCGATGCGGATCAACGTCTGTGGGAAGCAGAAGAATTCCTCATCAGATTCTCCGTTTTCATACGATGCGACTATCTGGCGGTAGTGCTCCTTTTTCGCCGCTAAACTGTTGACCGTGTACTCCTTATATTTTTCATATTCCGCACGTGCCTCGGCGAGAGGAATGCGCGGACTCAACGGGACGGAGGTGTCCTTCGTGACAAGCGTCAGTTCAGGGGCAATGTATGCGCGGATGGTATTGTAGATTCTGATCGCATCCTGCGCGGCAACGCCGCCAAGCTCCAGCGTCATTTGCAAATTTCCTGTGGTTTTCCCGTTGGTTAGACGCGGACCGACATCGCCTTCGGGTCCGTTGAAAAACGCGGTGATGCCGCCGCTCTCCGATTCCAATCGGTCGGTCATGACCCCCGACCAGTCGCGCGAAATTTCAACATTTTTACCCGCTCCCGTACCGTGCGCACCGTAGTGGATGATGTTGGCAACACATTTGCCGTCCTCGCCGATGAAGGAGAGCACTGTCATTTTGGAATCAAACGGTGCCCACGGGTTTTGTCCCAGTACAACCTGTCCGTCCTTGGTGATCTCGCGGCGATTGATGCCGACAAAGCTATTTCCTACACCTACGCCCATACGGACGGGCTGCGGTGAGGCAAGTGCCTCGCGGACGGCCTCGTGCAGACGCGGACGGAAAACGGTTTCCAGATATTCGCGATCGATGTCACCCCAGCCGTACTGTCCCATCAGATTGGGCCCCGAGTGCGTGTGGGTGGCGCATAGGACGATGCATTCAGAAGGGATATTGAAGAGCGACGCCAATTCGGCGCGTAGCCGATCACAAAGTGCGGTTTGTATCTCGCAGACTGTGGCGGTGATCATCAAAGCGTTTGTACTGCCTGCTTGAAAATAGAATGCGGTGACGGTCAGATCGTCATTGATCGATTCCGAAAAATGATCGGGCGCATAGCCGCAAAGCGCGGCACCGATCTTCGGGGTGATGATGGCGCGTCCGATGCCAAGTAAAAGCTGATTCATGAGGATACCTCCTTGCATTTTTTTGGTTACTTTAATGATACACGATTTTACGCATGATTACAATCCCTAATTTTGCGCAAAAATTCGCAAAAATTTACTTTTATCTCTTGCCAATTCCAAAAAGATGCGGTATAATATAGGCAACACCGCACAAATCTGATGGCGCAAGTGCATCCCTACGGTTTTGTGCGGGGGCTATAGAAAAGGGAGGTGGCGTCATGCTGTATCAGAAGCTGCTTGGCGGAGAGCGCCCGTACCGTGTGCAAGTAGGAGCACACAGTGCTTTTTGCGAACACAGACACCCGGATTTAGAGTTGAGCTATTGCATGGAGGGGCAGTATAAGCTCCGCATCGGCGATGCCGTTTATTTGATGAAGCAGGGAGATTTTGCCGTGATCGGTTCCATGGCGGTGCACGCATATGATGCAAAGGGAGTGGGAAATCTTGCCCTGAACCTCGAGGTCGGTCCCGCCTTTTTGGGCGAGTTTTTCGAAGCCTTTGCAAGAATCGGGCTTCGCGATCCGATCCTGCGTCCCGAGGACGGCGGGGAGTTGCATGCGCTGTTGGAGGAAACGGCGCGGTTGGGGTGCGGCGAGGAGCCGTTTTCCGAGCTGACGGTAAAAGGGAATCTTTATAAGATCTGCTCGCATATTCTCAAAAATTTCCCACCCGACGGAAAATCTGCACGGGATTTGCGCGGTGTGGCGAGCATCGAGCGCGCGCTTGGAATGATCCGTACACGCTACGCTGAACCGTTGAAGCTCGAAACGGTCGCCGCCGAAAACGGGTATCGCGAGAGCAATTTTTGTAAGGTCTTCAAAAGCATAACGGGAGAGACCTTTCACGCCGCGCTGAACCGCCGCCGCGTGGAGGTTGCGTGTATGCTACTGGCGGATAGCAATGACGCGGTGGAGAGTATCGCACAGCAGGTCGGCTTTTGCGATGCAAAAAGCTTTTGCCGTGTGTTCAAGAGCACAATGGGCGTGACGCCGAATACCTATCGGAAGCATATCGAAAGATAGATTGGAGCAACCTGCGGTCGGAGTGATATGCGCCTGTGGCGCGTGATATATTGCTGTGCAACGTGATATTTCTTCGCCGTGGTATGTTCGCTTTGCGAACGTGTTTTTCACCAAACAAAGACGGTTTTCGGGTTGTATCGTCTGGAGGGTTTGGGGAAGGGACCCCAAAAACTTGTGGGAGCGATTTCCAGAAACTGTCAGAAAAAGAAACAAATTCAGTAATATACTCCTCTGCAAAAGTTTTTGCGGGGGTGTTGGGACGCTTTTTTCAAAAAGCGCCCCATGAAAAAACAAAAAGGAGACATCACATGAATTTCATTTTGGCTTCCAAATCGCCGCGACGGAAGGAAATTTTGGAAACGATAGGGCTTACATTTGAGGTCGTGACCGCGGACACCGACGAGAGTAGTGACGAGCGTGACCCGTACCAATTGGTCGAGCTGTTGTCCGAGCGCAAGGGCTTAGCGGTGCGTGAACGATTGCTTGCCGATGGGCGCGATCTGACCGATACGGTCATCATTTCCTCGGACACGGTGGTAGCGATTGACGGCGAGATTTTGGGAAAGCCGCGCGACGCGGAGGACGCACGGCGAATGCTTCGTTTGTATTCGGGACGGACGCACGAGGTTGTTAGCGGTATCTGCCTGCTGGGCGCGGAAATTCATGGCGTTTCCCACGAGGTGACCGAGGTCGAATTTGATACACTGGACGAGGAGACGATCGCGCAGTACGTCGAACGGACACAACCGTACGATAAAGCGGGCGCGTACGCGATTCAGGGGTTGGCATCGGCGTATATTCGGGGTATCAAGGGTGACTATTTCAATGTCGTCGGACTCCCTGTGCATCGGATGTATCGCCTGTATTTTGAAATTTTTAAGGAAAATATTTTTTAAACTATAGACAGAAGCCCTGCGGTTATGTTATAATAAAAGTGGAATATTGTTTTGATTGATTTTTCAGCGGAAAGGGGGGAGCACAGTGTCCAAGCAGATCGGCATTGATCTCGGTACGTCCAATACAATGATCTATCTCAAGGATAAGGGCATCGTTTTGCGCGCTCCCTCCGTGGTTGCCATCGATCGGCTGACACAGGAGGTCATTGCCTCGGGCACGACTGCCAAGCGCATGGTCGGAAAAACGCCGGGCAATATCCTTGCACTGCGTCCCTTGAAGGACGGCGTCATTACCGACCTGCACACCACCTCGCTGATGCTCCACGACTTTTTCGAGCGCATGGACATGACCTCTATGTTCTCACGCCCCGTAGCGCTGGTTTGTATCCCGTACGGCGTAACGGGCGTTGAGCGTCGCGCTGTGGAGGACGCAACCTTTGAGGCGGGCGCGAAAAACGTGGGTCTGATCGACGAGCCGATTGCCGCGGCGGTCGGCGCGGGTATCCGCATCTCCAAGGCAAGAGGCGCGATGATCGTTGATCTCGGCGGCGGCGTTTCGGAAACCGCTGTCATCAGTCTCGGCGGCGTGGTGCAGTCCAATTCTCTGCGCGTGGCGGGGAATGAGTTGGACATCGCTATTGTCAACTATCTCAAGCAGACGCGAAATATCCTGATCGGCGATGTGACTGCCGAATTTCTGAAAAAAAAGATCGGCACCGCCGTGGACGGTATCGACCGCGGCTCGGTGGAGGTTTGCGGACGGGATCTTCGTACGGGTCTTGCTGTTACCATTGAGGTCACAACGGACGAGGTGCGCGAGGCGATGCGTGAGCCACTTTCGGAGATTATTTCCATGGTCAAAATGACGCTGGAGGAAACACCGCCCGAGCTTTCCGCCGATATCTTTGATTTCGGTATCGTGATGGTGGGCGGCGGCTCACTGTTACCCGGCATTGATCGGGCAATCAGCGAGCGTACGGGTATTCGCGTCATCATCC
>JAFTPJ010000091.1 GCA_017463405.1 Clostridia bacterium | reverse complement strand
TTTTCGGCTTGTTCTTCGGCTAATCGGCGCGCTTCATCATCCGCCTGTTGGGCTTCGAGTTCTTTTTCACGCTTTTTTCTGCCGAATAATTTATCCAAAAATCCCATTCCAGTCTTCTCCTTCCTTCTTGGAAATATCATTGACATCGAGCATCAGCACCTTAGAAATACCGTGCTCGGGCATGGTAACACCGTACAGTCTGTCCGCCGCCGCCATAGTTCCGCGACGGTGCGTAATCATGATAAACTGCGTACCGTGTGCATATCGTTTGATGTACTGTGCCAGACGCTCGACGTTAACCTCATCCAGTGCCGCCTCAATCTCATCCAAAATACAGAACGGAGTGGGGTTGACTTGAATGATTGCAAAGAAAAGTGCGACACCAATGAACGCCTGCTCGCCGCCCGAGAGCTGCATCAGGCTCTTGATAATCTTTCCGGGAGGCGCCGCCTTGATCTCGATTCCGCTTTCCAGTACATTTTCGGGATCGCTCAACGACAGCTCTGCGGAACCGCCGCCGAACAGCTCGGCAAAGACCTTTCCGAAGTTCTCGTTAATCTTGTTGAAAGAATCGACGAACGCCGACTTCATTTCGACTTCCAGCTGACTGATGATACCGTTCAATTCCTTGCGTGCCTTTTCGAGATCGGTGATCTGCGCGTTCATGTAATCGTAACGCACTCTCACCTCCTCATACTTGTTCACCGCGTCGAGATCTACGTGTCCGATGACGCGCAGCTTGTTGCGGCAATCGGTCTGCAGGGAGATCAGCTCGCTTCTGTTTTCCTTGGTTACGGGCGGATATCCCAGAGCCACCGCATCGTTTCGCGTCAGTTCGTAGTCATCCCAGAGCTTCGTCGCCAGCTTATCCTGCGTATCGCGCAGGTTTGCCAGCTTCGCTTCACACTTGGTATGCTCACGGAAGATCAGTTCCTTCTGATTCATGCGGTCCCGAAGCTTGGCATTGAGCTCGTTGAGCTTGCGCTCGAACTCGAAGTTATCCTTCTCCACCGTGCTTCTCTTCTCGTTGAGCAGCTCCAGCTGTCGATTCGCTGCCTCGAACGCCGCACGGTTAACCTCCATTGCCTCGGTCGTCATACGGATCTGCTCGGTCTGCGTATTGATTCTGCCCGAGAGCGTCATCATCTCGCGATTCAGATTCTCCAAGCGCTCCTCGGAGTTTTGCTTGAGCGTCTCGGCGGTTTCAATATCCTTTTGCGTTTCGCTGATGCGGATGTAAAGCTCGGTCAGCGCCTTTGCGATTTCATCCAATCGCAGAAGAATCTCTCCGCGCTCCGAATCCTTTTCGGTGCGGAAATCGTTCATTTCGCGGATGCGGTGACGCAGATTTTTCTCCTCCGACATCAGCGTTCCGATATCTTCCTCGTATTTTGCCTTTGCCGTCTCATACTCATGCATATCCGCCTTGAGCTTATTGAGCAGCGTATTGTTGGCGTCCAGCTTTGCGCGCAGCTGATCGAGCTGTCCGTTCTCCGTGCCTCGAAGCACCGAGATCAGCTCACGGCGATCCTCTGCGGAGTATTTCTCATCCTCCAGATCCTGCACCTGCGCCTGCAGCTTTTCAACCTCTGCAGTCAGCGTTGCGACCGCGCGCTCACGCTCTGCAAGCTCGCTCTCCAGACGCTTGATCTCGCCCGCACGGGAAAGAATACCGCTCCCCGTCCGAACGGAACCTCCCGTAAAGGAGCCGCCCGCGTTGATCTGCTGACCGTCCAGCGTCACTGCGCGCACACGGTAATGCAATGCCTTTGCCATGACGGTTGCGTGGTCGATGTTGTCAAATACAACGGTGCGTCCCAGCAAGGAGGATAGCACGTCACGGAATTTTGCATCCGCCGAAATCAACGTATCCGCGACACCGATGTATCCTGCATAGCCTGCTGCGTCGGTCAGCTCCCGCATGGGTGCCGAAGCCTTCATTGAGGTCAAAGGGAAAAAGGTCGCACGACCTGCCTCCCCGCGTTTGAGAGTATACATTGCCGCCTTTGCGGTCGCTTCATCCTCGACGACGATGTTTTGCAGATTCGCACCGAGTGCAATCTCAATCGCCGTCAGATATTTGTCATCCACCGAGATCACCTTGGAAAGAGGTCCATAGATCGTTCCGCAGGGGGCGCCGTGTACGTCGGTGATCTTACCCTCTCCGTACTGCTTCATTACGAAACGAACTGCGTTAGAGTAGCCCTCGAAATGCTCCTCCATCGACTTGAAGGTAGAGATACGCTGTGCGATCGAATCGCGGCGGAAGGTCTCGTTGTTCAGCTTGGCGGTCGTGGTCTTCAGGCTCGCCCCCGTCGTCTCCAGCGCCTTTTCCTTATCCGCAATCTCGTCGTCGATCCCCGCGATCTCCGCGTCGTATGCCTCGATCGTTCTCTCCTTGGACGCGCACTGCGCCTCCAGATCGGCGGAAACCGCACGGTATCCCTCCAGCTCGGTCAGCGCCGAGCTGTTTTTATTTGTATCACTGTTTTTGGCGTTCTCCAGAACCGAGATGCGCACCTTGACGTCCACAGCCTCGTTCTCGAGGGCGCGGATATCCTCCAGCGCCGACGCCACGTTTGCCTCCAGCTCGGATGCCTTTGCCGTCAGGTGCGTCTGCTCCTTCGAAAGCGCCTCCTGCTGCTCTGCAAGCTCGGTCTCCGCGCTTTGCAATTCGGCGATTTTCACTGCATGCTTCTCTGCCGCTGCCAGCTCGTTCGCGATTGCCTTTTCGGTGCCGCCGACAGATCCTTGCGTTGCGGCAATCAGCTCCTTGGCGTGCGAGATGGTATTCTCTGCCACGCGATATTCGCTCTCCAGCGTGTGGCATTGCTCGGTCTGCTCACGAATTTTAGTGAGTAGCTCCTCCGACTCCTGCTTGCTTCCCTGCGATGCCTCAAACAGTTTAGCATTCTGCACTTCAAGCGATTGGATACCGTCCTCTGCCATCTGCAGATCGAACGTGGCGTGCTGCATCGCCTCCTCCGCCGAGGTCAGCTCGCCGCGCAACTTTTCGGTATCGTACAACCACAGACTGACATCCGCGCGCTTTTTGTTCTCCATCAATTCGATCGCACGCTTTGCCTTTTCGGCTTCCTTCTGCAAGGGTCCCACCTGTGCGGAAACCTCGGCGAAGATATCGTTCGCGCGCGTCATATTGTCCTCGGTGTCCTTGAGTTTCCTTTCCGCCTCGTTCTTCTTGTAGCGGTACTTTGCAATTCCCGATGCGTCCTCGAATACGCTTCTGCGCTCCTCACTCTTTCGCGACACCATCTCGGCAATTCGTCCCTGACCGATGATGGAATAACCATCACGGCCGATACCCGTATTCATGAACAGCTCGTAGATATCCTTCAGACGAACGCCCTTGCGGTTGATAAAATATTCGCTATCGCCCGAGCGATAGTAGCGACGCGTAACCGTCACCTCATCGTACGGGCAATCCAGCTTGGAAAACTCGCCGCGGTTGTCAAACGTAACCGACACCTCGGCATATCCCATGGGGCGACGGCTGTCCGCACCTCCGAAAATAACGTCCTCCATCTTGCTTCCACGCAAGCTCTTGGACGAGATCTCTCCCAATACCCAGCGCATCGCGTCGGCAATATTTGATTTTCCCGAACCGTTCGGTCCGACAATGACCGTAACGCCGTGCGCTTCGCCGTCATTGAGCAGAGTCACCTCTGCTTCGTTTTCAAACACGAGCTTCGTCTTATCCGGAAAGGATTTGAAGCCCTGCATTTCCAATGATTTCAGATACAAAGTAAACGTCCTCCTGATTTGGGTATTGGTAGGGGTTCAACAAGAAACAAAGTAAAATTGATCGATCTGCGTGTCCTGAACTACGCGGATGACACGTGTGCCGAGTTCAGCTTGCAAGCGTACAAGATTGCTCCGCCTCTGTCCGATCGCCTGCGACATCTCCCGTTGGGGAAGGTGCAGGATCACATCCCGTCCGACAAGATCATTCTCCGAAAGATACGCTCGCATCCTGCGGAAATAGCACTCGCTGATGATCAATTCACCAATCGCGGGATGGTTCGGTCCCGCATATACGGCATCGTGAGAGGTCAACGCCTCACCGGAGCACAGTCCTATGCGAATGCACGGAACACCGTTTTTTTGAAAGATTTCCAATGCGTTTGCCGATCGTTCAACCGCCCCGTCAACCGACAGCGGTGTATACTCGCCGCACTGTGCCATTTCGCAAAGTGGCGTACCGTAAAACACGACCGTGGGATATATACGTGACGCGCTAGCCCCCATGTCGCAGATGGTCTGCGCGGTCAGAATTTCACTTTCGGGCGTGGATGCGGGAAGCCCGATCATCATCTGCCCGATCAGCGAAAAGCCCGCTTCCACAACAGCGCGGCAAGCCTTTCGCGCTTGCATCGCGCTATGCCCGCGATGCGTAGCCGACAAACATCATCATCCATGCTCTGCAATCCGAGCTCGATATTTCGCACGGTGTAGGAAGAAAGAATGTCCAATATTTCCCCCGAGATATAATCCGGACGGGTAGAGAGACGGATTGACATCACACGCCCCTCGCGAACGTAACTCTCGGCAAGGGCTAATAGCCGTATCATCAGCGCACGGTCGATTCCCGTAAAAGAACCGCCGAAAAACGCGATTTCGGTTTCCGTCCCGTCGGGAATTGTCGCAAGCGTCGCATCGATCTGCCCCCTGACATCCTCTTCGTGAAAATCCATACACCCCGAAATCGAACGCTGATTGCAAAACACGCACTGATTCGGGCATCCCATGTGTGGGATAAAAATCGGTATATTACGGTGCTGCAAGCTCATGCCTGTCCAAACAGCTCCAGTGCCGCTTTTGCCGCCGCTTGCTCCGCCGTCTTTTTCGAATGTCCCTTGCCGTGTCCGATGCAGTTCGCACCGAGATACAAGTGAATCTCAAAGGTTTTGTTGTGGTCGGGACCGCTCTCTCTGATCAGACGGTACTCCAAAACATTTTTCTGCTCCCTATCCTGCTGAATAAACTCCTGCAGACGCGACTTGCTGTCAATGTGTGCACTTCCCGGCTCGGGCATCTCCGACACCGCCGTTTTGATAAACGGCAACAGCACGTCGGACACCACCTTCATACCCTCCATCGCACCCGCATCGAGATAAATCGCCGCCAGAATCGCCTCAAAGGCATCCGCCAGAATTGCGGGCTTTTTCGCACCGCCACTCAATATCTCTCCCTTGCCGAGCAGGAGAAAATCCCCCAGCCCGATCTTTTCGGAAAAGGAAACCAGCGCCTCCTCACACACCGTTGCCGCACGGATTCTTGTCAGATCTCCCTCGGGAAGCTCCGGAAACCGTGCATACAGATAATCGCTTGTAATCAGGGAAAGCACCGAATCTCCCAAAAACTCCAGCCGTTCATTACAAAGCAGATGGTGATTCCGCGCTCCCGTTTCATTGGAATAGGAGGAATGCGTCACCGCACGCTGTAAATATCGGATATCCCGAAAGCGGTAGCCGATCCGTTCCTGCAACTGTTCTAATGGCAAAGCCATGTTCTTACCTCTTTTTCTTTCATTCTTGTGCGCACTTTAAGCGCTTTTTATGCTTCCTTCGCGGTCTCTGCCTTCTGCGCCTCCTGTTCCGCCTTTTTGCGTGCGGCGTATGCCTGCGCCGATTCGGCAATATCGTAGATCGCTCCCGAATCCGCATAGCTGATCGCCTGACGGATCGCGTTCTTGAACGCCTTGGCGTCCGACGAGCCGTGCGCCTTGACGACGGGCTTGGAGATGCCGAGAATCGGAGATCCGCCGTGCTCGGAGGCATCAAATTGCTTTTTCATCGCGCCCAACTGCTTTTTCATGGACAAGGCGGCAATTTTGGTGACAGTCGAGCTGTAAAGGATTTCCTTGAGCTTGCCGAGCAACAGTTTTCCGAGCCCCTCCACGGTTTTGAGAAGAATGTTGCCCGTAAAGCCGTCTGCAACGATCACGTCACAGCTGTTGAACGGCAGAATATTTCCCTCGATATTTCCAACAAAATTGATATCGGTATTATTTTTCAGACGTTGATACGCAGCCTTTTGCAACTCGGTTCCCTTGCATTCCTCGGCACCGTTGTTCAAAAGTCCCACGCGGGGCTGCTCGATGCCGTACATCTTGGACATATATGCGGAGCCAATCACGCCGAACTGCTCCAGATTTTCCTCGGTCACAGTCACATTCGCACCCGTATCCAGAAGCAAGACGGGATTGCCGAGCGGCAGAATCGTTCCGATGCCTGCGCGGTGAATTCCCTTGACCTTGCGGACAATCAGGGTGGCACCCGTAAACAACGCCCCTGTATTTCCCGTGCTGACAAACGCATCTCCCTGTCCCTCCGCAAGCATCTTTAGCCCAACAGCCATCGACGAATCCTGCTTCCCGCGCACCACGCAAAGAGGGTCATCCTCCATCGTGATGACCGTCTCCGTATGTACGATATCCATACGGCGGATGTCAAAATCGTTCTCGGCGGCAATCCGCTCGATGTCGTTGCGGTTGCCAACCAGTATAAAGGTCGCGTTATATTCCTGCGACGCATGTATCACGCCCTTGACAGTTTCCTCAGGAGCCTTGTCGCCTCCCATTACGTCAACTATAATTCTCATACTTTCATCCTTTGGGTGAAAATTTAACCGACTCCGTCCATGCGGTCAGAGCCGCTCCTTCCATTCCCCGAGCATTTCCAGCGCGCGCTCGGATATCTTCTCGTTTTTCGCGCTCTTTCCGCCCTTGACGCGATAACCCAACGGCGGTACAATGCCGAAATTTGCGTTCATCGGAGCAAAATCCCCGATCCCGCCGCGACTGACATACGCCGCCATCGCTCCCAGCATCGTCTCCTCCGGGCACGCAATTGCTGCAAGACCTTTTACGCGTCTTGCCGCGCTGATGCCTGCCAAAAGTCCGCTTCCCGCCGACTCCACGTAGCCCTCGACACCCGTCATCTGTCCCGCGAAGCAGATCTCGGGGCGCGCGACCATCGCATAGGTCGCATCCAGCATTCCGGGAGAATTGAGGTAGGTATTGCGATGCATCACGCCGTAGCGCAAAAACTCCGCATTTTCCAGTCCCGGAATCATGCGAAACACGCGGCGTTGCTCCGGAAAGGTCAGATGCGTCTGGAAGCCGACCAGGTTGAACATCGTTCCCTCGACATTCTCCTTACGGAGCTGAACAACGGCGTAAAACTCGTGTCCCACGCGTGGGTCGATCAGACCCACGGGTTTGAGCGGACCGTAGCGCAGCGTATCGTATCCACGCCGCGCCATAACCTCAACAGGCATGCATCCCTCAAACACCTTGAGAGATTTCTGACTTTCCTTGTCAAACGCCTTCAGCTCTGCCTCCTCGGCAGAGATCAAAGCCTCGTAAAACGCATCGTACTGCTCCTTTGTCATCGGACAGTTGATATAATCCGCGTCTCCCTTGTCGTATCGGGAGGCAAAAAAAGCAATATCCATGTTAATGCTGGCGGCATCCACAATGGGCGCGGCGGCATCAAAGAAATGCAGATTTCCGCATCCCAGCGTCTCCGAAATATACGCCGCCATGGGGTCGGAGGTCAGCGGTCCCGTGGCAATCACCGTCACGGTATCCTGCTCCGTGCAATCAACCTCTGCCTCAATCACCTCAATGTTCGAGTGCCCCTTGATGCGTTCGGTAATATAGTCCGAGAACAGCTTGCGGTCCACCGCAAGCGCCGAGCCCGCGGGAACGCGTGTGGCGTCCGCCGCCTCCATAATCAGAGAGCCCATACGGCGCATCTCCTCCTTGAGCAGTCCCACTGCATTGGCGGTGCTGTCGGAGCGGAGCGAATTGGAGCATACCAGCTCCGCAAAGCCGGGTGTGTGGTGTGCGGGCGTGTATTTTTGCGGTTTCATCTCGTAAAGGCGAACCTTCACCCCCCGATTCGCCGCTTGCCATGCCGCCTCACAGCCCGCAAGCCCCGCACCGTAAACATTGATATAGTTCTTCACGTTGTCGATCCTTCTGCACCTGCTTCAGCCGTCTCCGCGATCTCGCGGGAATATCCGCAAGCCTCGTCGTGGCACACCAAAATCCCCTTGCCCTTCTTACGGAACAGCATTCTTCCGCAATCGGGACACAGCTCGTTTGTCGGCACGTCCCAGGAGGAGAAGTCGCAATCGGGATAGCGCTCACAGCTGTAGAACACCGTGTGATTTTTCCCGTACTTGGTCACAACCTTCGCAGAACATTTCGGGCAATTGACGCCCAGTTCCCGCATCCGCGCCTTGGTAAATTTACACTTGGGATATTGGACGCATGCATAGAAGCTGCCAAACTTACCTGTGCGCAATACCATATCAGACCCGCATTTTTCACACTTGAAATCCGCAATCACGGGTGTCTTTTGCACATTGCCGTCTGCCGCGTCTCCTTCATTGCTCTCCGACGCGCCCTCATTTGCGTTCTCTGCAGGAGGTGTCAGCGGCTTGGTATTCCGACAAGTCGGATAGTTGGGACATGCGGCAAACTTTCCGAAGCGTCCGTTTCTGACGATCATGCGGCTTCCGCACTTATCGCAGATGATATCGGTCTCCTCCGGGGGAATTTCGATGGTATTCTCCCCGATAGTCTTCTCGGCGAGCTCCAGCTGCTTGGAGAAATCTCCCCAGAAATCCTTCAAAACCGTCAGCATATCCGCATCGCCGTTTTCGATATCATCCAGCCTGCGCTCCATATCTGCGGTAAAGCCGTAATCCACGATGGTGGAAAAATGCTCCTCCATCAGCTTGTTCGTTACCTCACCCAAGGGTGTTGGAACAAATGCCTTGCCCTCGCGCTTGACGTAGTTTCTCGCAATGATGGTTCCAATGATGGTCGCATAGGTGCTGGGACGTCCGATGTCAAGATCCTTCAACATCTTGATTAGCGACGCTTCGTTATAGCGCACGGGGGGCTCGGTAAAGTGCTGTGTCAGCTCTGCGTCATCCGCCTGCAGGGAATCCCCCACGTTCAATTCGGGCAAGTGAATATCCTTGACCTCCTTCGGCTCACGGTCATCGCGCGAGGTCTCCTCGCTCTCCTCATAAACCGCCATATAGCCGGGGAAGCTGACCGAATATCCGCTGGTACGGAAGATATACCCAGCACATCCGAAATCGATGCTGATGGTATCCAATACCGCAGATTCCATCTGGCTTGCAATAAAGCACTCCCAGATCAATTTATAAAGCTTGTACTGATCGTTTGTCAGTTGCTTGCGGATACGCAATGGCTCCAGATCCACTCTTGCAGGACGGATCGCCTCATGTGCATCCTGCGCTCCTGCCTTGGATTTATAAACGCGCGGCTCCTCCGGGCAGTACTGCTGTCCGTACTTCTGCACGATAAACGCTCTTGCCGCATTCTGTGCGTCTACGGAAACACGGACTGAATCCGTACGCATATAGGTAATCAAACCCTGCGTGCCGCCAAATTCCGATCCGAGATTCACACCTTCATAAAGCTCTTGTGCGACCTTCATGGTTCTTTGGGACTGAAATCCGAGCTTTCGGAATGCCTCCTGCTGTAATGATGAGGTGGTAAACGGCGCAGCGGGCGTTTTATGTCTTGCCGCACGTCTGACAGATTCAACGGAATAATCCTTACCGTTGACCGCATTCGCGATCTTCATCGCATCCGCTTCACTGCCCAACAGGATCTTTCCGTCTGCATTTCCCCAAAAATTCGCGCGGAAGCTCTTCCCGCTCTTGTCGGTCAGAAGGGTTTCAATTGTCCAATATTCGGACGGCACAAACGCCTGGATTTCGCGCTCTCTTTCGACGATGATGCGCGTCGCCACCGATTGCACACGTCCGGCACTCAATCCGCTTTTGACATTCTTCCAAAGAAGAGGACTGAGCTTGTATCCGACGATACGGTCATAAATACGGCGCGTCTGCTGTGAATTGACAAGGTTCATGTCGATCTGTCTCGGCGCCTTGATTGCAGCTTTCACCGCTGTTTTGGTGACCTCGTTAAAGCAAATGCGTTGCGTCTTTTCCACGGGAATCCCGAGTGTTGCGGCAAGATGCCATGCAATCGCTTCTCCCTCGCGGTCAGGGTCAGTTGCAAGAAAGATTTTTCCCGCTGCCTTCGCTTCCTTACGGATCTCCTTGATCAAGTCTCCCTTTCCGCGAATATTAATATAGTGTGCTTCAAAACCGTTCTCAATATCCACGCCCAGCGAGCTCTTGGGAAGATCGCGAACGTGTCCGATCGAAGCGATCACCTTATAATTGGTTCCAAGATATCCCTTCACGGTCAAAGCCTTGGAGGGAGACTCCAAAATAACCAGATTGTTTGCCATTATCTGTATTCCTTTCGATTGGGTTCATTAAAGTTTCGTATATAGCGCGCCGGGGAGCTTTTGGATCATCCCCATGATCTCCAGAACCGTCAACGCCGCTACAACATCTCCGTAAGGATAGTCAAGTGCGTTCAACGAATCTGCAGAAATGGCGCGGTCATCCGGAATCGCCGCCAGGACTGCCTGCTGGACGGGTGTCAATGAGGAAAGGACCTCATCGGGCGTCTGCCCGCCATCCGTGCATTCGTCAATCTCTGCAACCGTCTTCTCCATCTTTTTCGATTCCGCTTGTTCTCTCTTTTTCTTTACTGTGACACGTCGGGACTTCTCCTCTGCTTCCCGCAGCTTTTTCTGTGTCAGCGACTGCGTCGCCACTGTACCGACAGACGCACCGTTTTTCTGCGAGTGCTCGGTCAGTTCAATCACGCCGAGCTCCTGCAGATAGTGCAGATCTGCATAAGGTGCCGCACGGTTTTGGAGCATGCTGTTGATCGCAAGCGTGTCCGCGTATACGTGCCGATACGCCTCCAGAAGATCTGCCGCCTCGATAATCGGCTTCGCGCCGTCGCGCAAAAGACCGTTCGTTCCCTCGGCTCCATGACTTCCGACGTTTGCGGGAAGTGCGTACACCTGTCTCCCCTGCAAAATCGCATCCTTTGCGGTAATCAAGGATCCGCTTCCGATTCCCGCCTCCAGAACGACCGTTGCCTGGGACATCCCGCTGATGATACGATTTCTTGCGGGAAAATGATAGCCGCGCGGCTCGGTTCCGGGCGGATACTCCGAAATTACTGCGCCACGCTTACAGATCGCGTCCCGCAGCCGTCTATGGTGCTTCGGATAAATGGAATCCACACCGCATCCCAGTACCGCAACGGTTTCACCGTTGGCCGCCAACGCCGCCGCAGAGCAAACGCCGTCGATCCCCGTTGCCATACCGCTGACAACCACCGCATTTGCCATTGCTGTCTCATATGCTATTCTATACGAGGAATGAAGTCCGTATGCACTCATCCGTCTCGTTCCTACCATTGCAACACAAAGCTTGCGATTCCAATCCGGAAGCTGTCCGATATAATACAGCAAAATCGGCGGATCGGCAAGCTCGCGCAAAACGTACGGATATTCATCCTCACCATACGTAAGGATTGAAATCCCCAGACGCTCGCACGCGCTTAAAATATCGGAGGCATGCTTCAGGCTTTTATCGGAAAGTGCCGCACGTACCCGTTCCGGAAAATCTTCAATTCTCTCCAATTCTGCCTCCTCGGCTTGAAACAGGTCGTAAGGATTGTCATATAACGACAGCAACTGACTCGTTTTTTGATATGCAGGTCCGAGCGCTTCCGCCAACCAGATCCAGAACAAAACGTCTCCGCTTTTCATATGCTTCTCCTTTCCTTATCCCTTACCGAATATCCTGCTTTGCAAACTCCCACATCAAAATCGAAGCGGCAACCGCCGCATTGAAGGATTCTGCCCGTGTGCTCATCGGAATCATCACACTGTCGGTGCAAGCCGCGATTACAGCGTCCGAAAGACCGTGTCCCTCGTTGCCGATTACGACGCAATCTCCGCCACGCACATCAAAGCTTCCAAGCCTGACAGCTCGCTCATCCAGTGTGGCGGCAAAGACACGCCTGCCGTGTGAAGCAAACGAAGCGATCACCGTCGCCAGATTCTCCACGCGATCAATCTGCTGATCAAACAGAGTTCCCATCGAAGCGCGCACCGCACGCGGATGATAAATATCAGCACAATCCCGACTGATAATCAGCCGATCGATTCCGAGTGCCGCGGCACTGCGGATCACCGCACCAATGTTGGAGGGATCCCGCACCGATTCCAAAAGCACAATGCGATCGTTTTTCATATCAAAAAAATCCGCGCTATTATATATTGTAACATTTTTTTGGAATTTGTCAATATATTTTGCGATCGTTATTACACCTTCCGGCGATTTTTCTTCGGAAATGCGGTCAAAAACCTCATCCGCAACGACCAGAATTTTTCCAAATCTGTCAAAATCAAGTATTCCGAGTCGTTTTTGCAAGCCGCCAACAATTTTTTCCGCATCGGACTCTCTCAAAAACACAGCCGCCAAATCCACCGATTTTGCAATCGCCTCCTCCAGCAGCTTGATCCCGTCAAAGCGAAAAACACGTCCCGCCTCGCGGTTCTTCCGATCGGTCAGCTTGCAAAGCTCCACCAGATTTTTGTTTTGTCTGGAGCGTATGACATCTCCTGCAAAATACATTCCAACTCCCCCTTTTCACCATCGAAAAAGCACTTTTCTGTCTATTTCCAACATTCGAAAAGCATTCTATCTACGACAAAAACCCGATGATACCATCGGGTTTTCAGTTGTTAAAATCAAAGTGCTGCCTTTGCCTGTGCGCACAGTGCTGCAAATGCTTCCTTGTCGGAAATTGCAATCTCGGAGAGCATCTTGCGGTTGAGATCGATGCCCGCCTTCTTCAAGCCGTGCATCAAGGTGGAATAGTTCAGTCCGTTTACCTTTGCCTGCGCGGAAATTCTGGTGATCCAGAGAGAACGGAAGTCTCTCTTCTTCATCTTTCTGCCTGCAAATGCGTAGTTACCGCTCTTCATGACAGCCTGCTTTGCCATCTTGAAATGCTTGGATTTTGCACCCCAGTAGCCCTTCGCAGCCTTCAGTGTAGCCTTTCTTCTCTTGCGCGTCATCAATGCGCCCTTAATTCTTGCCATTTTTCAATTCCTCCGTTTCGTCTTACTTCAGGACCAAAGTCTTCAGGTTAGTTGCAATCTTACCGTTGACCATCGCGCTGGAACGCAGATGGCGCAGGCGCTTTGCGCTCTTATTACCCGTGTTGTGGCGGTGCGAGCTGTGGAACATCTTGACTTTGCCGTTTGCAGTAACGGAAAATCTCTTCGCGGAAGCCTTATGTGTTTTGATCTTTCCCATTTTCATAACTCCTTTTCTATTCCCGGTCATTGCCGGATTTTTTGTACAGTAAATTGACCGCTTACGTGCAGCGTGAATTATTTCGCTTTGACAGGCGAGATCACCATACTCATAAATCTGCCGTCCAGAACCGGCTTTTTATCGACAGTTCCCAATTCGGAGCAAGCCTCCTCAAACTTTTCAAGAATCTCGCGTCCGATATTCATATGGCTCATCTCACGTCCCTTGAACTTCATGACAACACGCACCTTGTTTCCGTCGGAAAGGAAACGGCGTGCATGGTTTGCTTTGGTTTCAAAGTCGTGGGTATCAATGCGGCAGGAAAGTTGAATTTCCTTCAGTTCGATGGTCTGCTGCTTTTTTCTCGCCTCTTTTTCACGCTTGTCGCGCTCGAAGCGGAATTTGCCGTAGTCCATGATCTTGCAAACGGGAGGCACAGCCTGTGCCGACATCATCACAAGATCCATTCCCTGGTCATACGCGATTTCCAACGCCTTGGCGGAGCTCATGATTCCGAGTGTTTCTCCCTCGGCTCCGATCAGACGCACTTCCTTCGCATTGATCTCCTCATTGAGCAGGTTTTCTCTTTCTTTGTCTTTTGCGCTAATAGTTCAACACCTCCAAGCAAAAAAATAAACCGTACAAAGACAGCATCTCCGCACGGCAAGCCCACCTCTATCTTGTATAGAAGCGGAATCGTCTATTGACCCGACCACGGTGTGGGAGGGTGAGAGCGGAGTGCTCTGCTTTGTTTTCCTTGGTATTATACCACACCGTAATCGGTTTGTCAATAGTTTTTTTGAATTTTTTTAAATTATTTTGCAATAAACATCTGCGTCCAATATTTTCCCGCCGCAACGTAGCCCACGCCGATGTGGGTGTACGACGCATTCAGGATATTGGCACGGTGCCCTGCGGAATTCATCCAACCATTCACAACTGCCTGCGGCGTTGCATAGCCCTTGGCAATATTTTCCCCCGCACTGCGGTAAGAAATACCGAAGCTCTTGATCATCTGAAACGGAGAACCGTACACGGGACTGGTATGTGAGAAATAGTTGTTATCCTTCATGTCCTGCGACTTGTATCTTGCAACGCGACTGAGCTCCCAATCCTGCGTCAAGGGCTTCAATCCGACCTTGGAGCGCTCCTCATTGACCAGCCGCACGACCTCCTGCTCATAATTCAGAACCGCAGAATCGGTGGTAGGAATATTGAGAACCTGACCGGGATAGATTAGATCGGGATTGACAATCTGCGGATTCGCCGCCTTGATTTCACTCAGCCCCACCTCATATCGGACCGCGATTTTCCACATGCTGTCCCCGGCCGCTACCGTATGTGTGGTTGCGGCGGATACGCCTGTCAGAAGCATTCCGACAAGCATGACCGTGCTGATGGCAAACAGTATCATTTTCTTCATTCTGCAATTACCTCCTTTGAATGAATACGCATCCATTATACCATATTGTGAGGAAATTTGCAAATGTAATGATTGGTAAGGAAACAGAGGAAGATTCAGCCTCAAATTACCCGCAGTACGACCGCTTGATCGTACCGTCCTCGATTTTGGACCGGACGTGCTTGACCGGTTCGGAGAGGATATACGCCTTGTCTACCACTTTTCCAAGGCGTTCAAAAAAAGCATGGGGATTTCCCCCATGCAGTATGTCAAACGGCAACAAGACGAGAAATAACGCTCTCGCATTGTGTTGTTTATGGAATTCAACGCATCATAAAGATGGTTTTCGCGCCCGTCGAATATCCCGCGCGGCAAAGATGCATTAACAGCTCCTCGAGTGATGCCGCCCCCGCGATACAGCAAACGACAGCTGCCACGGGTACCGCGATCGGAAACAGCATCACAAACGGATATACGAAGATCGATGCGCCCGTAAGCTTGTTCATATAGGTGTGAAGCGAGGCGAAGCGACGGTACTTGATATACGCCGTCAGATACGCGCCCAAGCGGATCAAAAGCACGACGGCAACCGCAATCCAGATCCACAACGGCAGAATTTCCCACATAATGGGAAACAGCCTTATCAGCATCACGGCGTAAAACAGAATATCCGCAATACTGTCGAGCCTTGCCCCCAGCTCGCTCGTGCAACCCGTTTTGCGCGCGATAAAGCCGTCCAGCACATCGGTAATCCCCGTCAGCGCATACACAATATAGAACCACGTGGAGAGAGGCTTTGTAAACAGCAGACATCCTGTGCCAAGGATACGCAAGCCGGTGATAATGTTGGGAAGATTTTTATAAACTGTCATCATTTCCCTCCAAAAGAATAATTTAAATATTATTATAACATATTGAAAACATTTTTGCAATACTTTTTCACCAAAAAATGACAAAAAGCACCCTGCGGTGCCTTTTGTCAATATTCGGATTCAAGCCCACATGCCAATTCCCGCAACGGGTGTCCCGATCACGGTCGGAGTCTTCCCTTCAAACAGCTCGTGCGCGTTGCGGACAAAATCCTCGCAAATCAAATCGCGTGGGCGCTTGATGGACCACGGACACTTGGGATTGATCTCATAGAGCCATACGCCGTCATAGTCAATCTCCGAAAGCGCGCCGAGCAGTGCCTTCCAATCCTGCTTACCCTCGCCGGGGAGCCAGTGCCGCTCGTTGATAAAATCGTAATCGGAGACATGCGTGGTGATGATTTTCCCTTTCAGACGTCGGATAAACGTCACAGCGTCCTCGCCCAGAAGATGGTTGGTGTCAAAGCACACCCGAAGCGCATCGTGTGCAGAAACCAACTCCAGAACCTCGTCGGAATTGCGCCCCAGGCACGTGCGCGGCAGATCCTCCACCGCAATCACACTGCCGCACGCCCCTGCGACGTCCGCAAGCCGCGCAAGGCTGTCCTTTGCACGCGCCATGCGCTCGTGTCTTTCCGCGGGATCGGTCGGCACAGGCTCGCCGCTGGGATGAATCACCATGCGAGCAATACCGATGTCTGACGCGCGTCGGATCATCTCCGAGAGTGCCGCCACCGCACCGTCCGCGATATCTTCCTTGGAAATATCGTATAATTCGAACGTAAACGGCAGATGGAGCGACCACAGCTCGATGCCGTTGTTCCTTGCGGCATTCGCCGCAGCCTTGTAGTCAAATGTGGGATACGCCTCGCCCTTCAGGCTGATCTCCGCAACCTCGATGCCCACGCGGCGGTACTCTGCAAACAGTGCGTCGTTCGGCGCGCCGCAGGTGGAAAGTCCGATTCTGTACATCTTCACGCCCTCCTCAAAACAGCTTTTCGGGATACACGCCCGCGTCGTGAAGCTCGGCGAGCTTCTCCATCACAAGCTCGCGGTCGGCAGCATAGGTGATGCCAAACCACTTGTCGGGCGAGCTCTGCGCCGTAACGCTGAAGCTCCCCTCCGCCAAAAACGTGCCGACCATAATCGGCAACAGGCACTCCGCCTTGATGTCCCCCGCGGGGATATTGTGTAAAAAGTCCTCAAAATAAGCGCTCATGCGCGGGAGCAGATCCTTGTGGAAGCCCCACATGTTCATCGAAACCATCTCGTCGGGGGACAGCTTGCCCGCGTCGCTGACAATCTCGCGGTTTTCGCCGTAGCGAATCTCCTTGGTCTCGCACACATCCACCAGCTTTCCGTCCTGCAAACGGCAGATTCCGCGCGTCACGCCGCCGTTTTCGCTCATCGTATTGCCGAGAATGTACGGCACCATCGCCGCGTCACCCGCACTGCCAAGCTCCGTGAGCAGCTTGTGCATGATGGCAAACGCCTCCTTGCCGTAGTAATCGTCGGCGTTGACGGTTGCGAACGGGCCGCGGATCAAATCCTTTGCGCACAGCACAGCGTGCACCGTTCCAAAGGGCTTTGTACGCTCCTCGGGGCGGGTGTACCATGCGGGGAGCGTGGTGTCGTCCTGCACGGCGTAATCGACGCGTACGCGCCCCTCCAGGAGCGCGCCGACGGTGGCTTTTATAAGGTCGACCATCTCCTCCTTCAGAATAAACACAATCTGCGTAAAGCCCGCATCGATCGCATCGTGAATCGAATATTCCATCAGAATCTCGCCGTGCGGCCCCACGTGCGAGATCTGCTTGTTCCCTCCGAAGCGGCTGCCGAGTCCCGCCGCCAAAATAACCAGCGTAGTATCCATAAATCCAACATCCTTTCGATTGTTTTTCATTATTGTAATTATACCACAAATATCATTTTTTGTAAAGCCTTTTTTTGCACAAAGCTATGGACTTTTGCGCAAGTTTCTGTTATACTTTAAGAAGAAGTGTGAGAGGAGGTGCGTACCTTGAAAAAAATAATCGGAATCTGTCGGAAATACGCGGACGGATGGATTTTTTTCGCCGCTTCCGTTTTTTTGTTGCTGTTTGCCGTCATCGAGCTGCAAACGCACCTGCGCCTCACCGCCGCGCCGCCGATCCTTTTGCGCCTGTTGCTGTTGCTCACAGTCTGCGCCCTGTTCTTTCTCGGTGCGCATCTGCACGCGGGACGCACGCAAAGCAACCGTATTTTCCGCCACCTGACGCTTCTCTTCTTCGCGCTGTACCTCTACCTGTTGCTCAACGTCACACTGCTGGAAAAGGGCTTCGGACGCGACACGCTGATCGGTACCGACAGCGACGCGCGCGCGTATTATCTGCAATATTTCGTCAACCTCCGACCGTTCCAAAGCATCTGGGAGGTCTACGTCCTCGGATTCCTCAAGGGATACGTCGCGCCTTATTACGTCCTGCTCAATCTGCTGGGCAACGTCTGCGCAATGATGCCGCTGTCCTATCTCCTGCCGCGCCTGTTCCCGAAGCAGCGGCGCTGGTACGTCTTTCTCCCAACGGTTCTGCTGGCGGTGATAACCGTGGAGCTGCTGCAGTTCATTTTTATGGTCGGCTCCTGCGACGTCGACGACCTGATCCTCAACGCCGGCGGTGCAATCCTGTTGTATTTTCTCCTGCGCATACCGCGCCTTTCCCGATGGATTGACCGACTGTTCCCGCAAGTATAAACGGTGCCGCTCCGAAAAGAGCGGCGCCGTTTTCTTTGCGGTCCCCCTCACCGAAAGGGGCTACGCTGAACGTAAAAACCGCCCCCGATGACTCGGGGGCGGAAAATTTTGACGTTTTTTTGTTTTACCGCGGATGCAGTGCCTTGCAGTTACATGGGTTGTGATGTATTACGGACACGTGCGGCGGTTAATAAATCTTGATCGATGCTTATTCAGCAGCGGTCTCGTCTGCATTCTGCTCATCGTTGAAGCCGTCTTCACCGATGGGGTCGGAAGCAGTCAGAACATCCTCGTTGTTGAGGTAAAGAAGATTTACGATAGGTTCAACATACTTTTTCATATTCATAATCTCCTTTCAGTTGATTAATACTTGGGCTGCTGACCTGCAGCGTAAGCATTGATAATGCTTGCATACTCAGTATCAGCGAAATCAGCCTGTGCAGCTGCTGCGATTGCCTGTACGTTAGCTACAGTGTAGTCGCTGCAGTAGTAGGTGATGGTCTGATCGCCAACGGAGTACTCGATGTAACCGATAGCTGCGAAGTCGCGGTCAATGTTACCCTCGAGAATGTTGACGATAGAAGCGGTGAAGTAGTCACCCTCGGGAAGAGCAGCGGAAGAACCGTTACCCTGGTAGAGGTTGTTGATTTCAGCCGCAACATCAATGTAAGAGGTTACGTAGTTCAGTTCAGCAAGAGCTTCTCTGGTGAAAGCACCTGCAGCCTCAACGTACTCAACGGGAGCGATCAGCGTACCGATCTTGATGTTGTTGCTTACTACGGGAGCAAGCGCATCCATGTCGATCTGGGTAGCGAAACGGAGACCCGTGGGAGCAAACAGACGGATGGAAGCAGCATCAACCTTGGACAGAACGTCGCCGGAGAAGGTAACCATATTTTCCTGATCATACAGATACAGGCCGTTAGCAGACTTCTCTGCTGCGTACTCGGTATCGATGCTGATGTTGGTCATCTTAACCTGACCTGCATACTCTGCGCAACCGTTCTGTACCTTCGCAACGGACCACTCACCACCGTTGATACCGTTGGTTTGAACAACATTTGCGTTCTTAACGAGCACGTTGTTCAGATAAACCTGAACGTAACCGTCGGAGTGAATAACCGTGGTCACCACGAAGTCCTCACCCTTGGTAAAGGGAGCGCCTTCAACGGTGGAAGCATCGGCGTCAATCACGTACAGATTCTGCCAAGCGGCGTTGGTAGAGTCAAACAGCTGGCTCTCAATTTTACCCTTTGCATCTGCGGATACGTTGTAGGTAGCCTTCAGGATAACAGTTTCGAAGTTATCGAAATCGAAGCCGGGCATTCTCGGACGGAGCATCTTGTCGATGTTGGTCTCGGAGCCGTAAACGGTCTCGTCAACGTCGGGAGTTTCGGGATCGTCGGGAGTCGTGATGGGCTTAATGGACTTGATGTCCAGAGTAAGAGCCTCGATGTAGTCATCTGCATCAAGAGTGATGTTTGCGCCTGCAGGATAGGAGAATTGATCGCCCTTGGTGAAACCGTCAACCATCTCGCTGATATCGGCAACGAGGTAAGCGTAAGGATCGGTCTCATCATCGGTGTTCCAGCTATCAATCAGGTTGAAGGAGGTCTTTGCAACCTTGCCGCACGGACCCTTCGAGAGAGAGATATCATCAATATAAACGGAACCGTTTACCCAAGTCTTTGCTGCGCTGTTCTCTTTTGCTACGATCAGGGTAGAAGCAGAGAAGGAGATAAACTCGGTGCAGTTTCTGGTGGTCTGGTTAGCCAGAGCCAGATCATCGTTTACGTAAATATCGAAGGTACCGTTGGACATGGTGATTTCCATGGTTACGGTGAACCACTTGTCGTAAGGAACTGCATAACCGGAGTAACCGCCTTCACGACGAAGGGTTGCTGCGCCGTCCTGGGACTTGATGACATAGAGGTCACCCCAGACAAAGCCTGTAGCTGCACCGTTGATGATACCGGTAGCGCCGTTCATAATCTGGCACTGGATCTGGGTATCGGTGTCGGAGGGGATATAGTAGCGTACAGAGTAGGTCCACTTGTCGCTGATATCCGCGCTGATAAATTCGTGCGAAATTCTGGGGTTCTGGTTGTTGACACCGCCGCCGTTGATACTGTCGGTCAGCTCCCAACAAAGCTCACCGTTCAGGTTAGCAACCTTGTAGTTGGCAGGCATGCCGGAGAACTTGCCGGTTGCAACAGAGCTGATCGTGTCGCCTGCTGCATAGGAGTCGAAGTCCTCGGAGTAGTTGTTGTAGGTCAGCAGAGAGCCAACTGCATCGCCGGTCAGAACCTTTACGTCGTCAACCAGCCATGCACCGGACATCTTCGCAGGAGTAGTCTTCTTAATCTTGGAAACGGACCAACCGGAAAGCGTAATACCGCCGGTACCCTTGGTGCCGCAGGATACGGAACCGATAATCTTACCGTCGTACATACCCTGTACCGTAGCGTTTACCAGGTCAACGATGAAGGTCAGCGTGACCCACTCGCCAATCGGAAGCGTTACGCCGGAAAGCGCGCCGCCACTCCACTTACCGGTAGCAAGATCCAGGTCACCAAGCTCTACGTACATCTGGGAGAATTTACCTGCACCGGAAGCGTTATCGAAGTGGTTCAGCTGCATATTCAGCGTACCTGCAGAATTTTCCTCGATCATTGCATTGTACTGAACAACAACCTTTTCATGATCCTTGTAGGAGATACCTGCGGGCTCGCTCTTCAGATCGCCTACATTTTTCGTACCTGCAAGAACCTCAAGGTCATTTGCTTCGTAGTAGGTTCTCTGACCGAAGTAGAGGTGAGCATAACGGTCAACCGCAGCCTTGTCACCGAATTGCGCACATGCTGCATAGTAACCGGTGCACAGTACCCAGCTTCTATCGTCGTTCGGCATTTTGAAGCTACCGTAGTTACCAGCAGCAATTTCTGTCTCACTTGCGGGAGTAACGTCGATTACCAGATCCTCAACCGTTGTATCCGGAACACCGTCGGGCGTGTAGGCGATGGTTACCTTATTGGTTGCGGCATCGTACGACTTGATCGAGTAGTCGGGGTATGCGGGAGCCGAAGTGTTGTTGGAGAACACGTTTTGGAAGTTGAAGCCGACATATTTGCAGTACGGTGCAAAAGGCATATCCATTGCAGTACCGGTAATGAATGCTGCAATCGGGAAACGGAGATAAGTGTCATCACTCTCATCCGTAGCAACTTCCATGTTCTTTGCGGACTGTCTCCAATTGTACTTTACCTTTTCATCGATACCTGCCTGGTCAAGTCCCTTGTAGGAAGAGAAATCTTCCGACCACAGAACCTGATCAGTGGTAGTTTCAGCAAAGGTGGGGATGCTGATCAGAGGAAGCAGCATAACCAATGCGAGAACGATTGCTGTAATTCTGCTCGAATTTCTGATTTTCATAGCATTATTTCCTTTCTTGTTTTGGGCTTGCGCCCTATTTAATAATAGGATCAAAACGACGCAGGAGGTGGACCCCTATTGCTGCTTCGAAGGGCACCTGAACAAATTTAGCCTCCGGACCTTTATCGTCGGGAGGGAATCGGAACAAGGCTTACTATCCTCGCCGCGGTTCGTGCAAAATGCCTCCGCCAACGCCGCATCGGCGCGGTGAAAACGCCCGCACAACCCCACACGGGGATTTTTCGGATCAACGCAAAGGGTGACTTTACCCCATCGTTTTAACAGTGTCACAACCCACACTGCTTGATCATCATTATTATATCACTCCTGCCCGTTTTTGTCAATCATTAAAAATGACAAAAAGCGCTTTTGCAAATTGTACAATTTATACAAACCATAAAAATCTTCCCTTTCCGACGGGCGCTCGTCATTGCAATTTCCGCTATTTTTACGGCGCCTCAACCGTGCCCCCTTCTTCCTGTGAGGAAGGCGGCAACAGGAGGGGCTACGCCGATCGGATTTTGAATCAGTCGCTTTTGAAAAAAAACGCTGATTTCCTTTCCCAAAATTCCAATCCCCCACTTTTTTTGCAATCCATATTGTTTTTTCGCGCTTTTTTTGGTATAATATAGATAATCGAATGAAAAATCGCGGATTCCGCGGCGGAAAGGATCGAAATATGAAAAAAACAGTACTCAGAAATTACGCGCGGCTGATCGCGCGGGCGGGCGGCAACGTGCAAAAGGGGCAGGATGTCATCATCCGCGCCTCGCTCGATCAGCCCGAATTTGTCCGTATGCTTACGGAGGAATGCTACGCATGCGGCGCGCGCATGGTGCGCGTGGAATGGAGCGACCTTGGCGTCACCAAGCTCACGCAGAAAAAAGCAACCCTCAAAGTCCTCTCTACGATGGAGGATTGGGAGGTTGCCAAGCTCAAGCACGAGTCCGAAACGCTCCCCGTGACCATCTGGCTCGAATCCGACGATCCCGACGGACTCAAGGGTGTCAATCAGGCAAAAATGTCCAAGGCGGCGCAGGCGAAATACAAAATCCGCAAACCCTACCGTGACGCGATGGAAAACAAATATCAGTGGTGCATCGCTGCCGTTCCCGGTGCGGCATGGGCGAAAAAGGTGTTCCCCGGGCTTTCGAAAAATCAGGCAATCGAAAAGCTGTGGGAGGCAATTCTCTACACTTCGCGCGCCGACGGCGATCCGATGGCGGCATGGGAGGCGCACAACAAGGATCTGGAGGCGCGCTGTGCGTACCTCAACAGCCTCGGCATCGAGACGCTGGAGTATCGCGCGGCGAACGGCACCGACCTGCGTGTGGGTATGATTGAGGACGCGCTCTTTATGGGCGGCGCCGAGGCAACCCAGGGCTCGGGCACCGTGTTCAACCCGAATATTCCGTCCGAGGAGGTCTTTATCTCTCCGAAAAAGGGCGTGGCAGACGGTATCGTCTACTCGTCCAAGCCGCTGTCGTACCGCAGTGAGCTGATCGACAACTTCCGGATGCGCTTTGAGGGCGGCAAGGTCGTCGAGGCACACGCCGATGTGGGTGACGCACTCCTGCAGGAGATGATCTCGATGGACGAGGGTGCTGCGTATCTCGGTGAGTGCGCCCTGGTGCCGTACGACAGCCCGATCTGCAACTCGGGAATTCTGTTCTACAACACGCTGTTTGACGAGAACGCTGCGTGCCACCTGGCGCTCGGTCACGGCTTCACAAACGTCATCAGGGACTACGACCGGTACACCATGCAGGAATGCTACGACAAGGGCATCAACGATTCGATGATCCACGTCGATTTCATGATTGGCACCGCCGATCTTTCCATCACCGCCGTCACCCGTGACGGACGGCGCGTGCCGATTTTCGAAAACGGCAACTGGGCATTTTAAAAAAAGGGCTGCGCCATTTGCGCAGCCAAAGCGTAAATACTTCCGCAAAAACGGCGGGGTGAGTCGAATGCGATTTTCGCATTCGACTCACCCCTTTTATGCCTTACAGCAGAAAATAGATGATCAAAAACGCAAGTGCGAGAATGCCGAGCACTGCGAGCATCGGCAAAAACATCATCTTCTGCGCGTCGGTGAACGTGCGGAGCTGATCGCGCATTGCCGAGCGCGGAACGGAGCGCTTGCCGCTCCCGTTCCGCTCGCCCTTGCCCTCCCCCGCGGATGGTTTTCCTGTCAGCGAGGACATATCGGCTACGGTCGAGCCGTCGTCGACGTAAATCGGCTTCTCCTTTTTCTTCTTCTGTCCCATGCTCACGCCTCTTCCCCATCAAGAAGATGGCAAGCGGCGAAATGTCCCTTTTCGTACTCGCGGTATGCGGGAGTACAGTGGCGGCACTTTTCGGTCGCGTACGGGCAACGCGTGTGGAAGCGACAGCCCTTGGGAGGATTGGCGGGAGACGGAATGTCGCCGCCCAGCACGATGCGGTTCATCTTGACGTCGGGATTCGGATTCGGGATTGCCGAGAACAGCGCCTGCGTGTACGGATGAATCGGGTTGGCAAAAATGTCCTTTTTGTCACCGAACTCCATCATCGCACCCAGATACATCACGCCCACCTTATCGGAGATAAATTTGACCACCGACAGGTCGTGGGAAATGAACAGATAGGTCAGGTTCATGGAGTTCTGCAAATCCTTAAGCAGATTGATGATCTGCGCCTGAATCGATACGTCAAGCGCCGATACGGGCTCGTCGCAAATGACCAGCTTCGGATTGACCGACAGTGCGCGCGCAATACAAATACGCTGACGCTGTCCGCCCGAGAATTCGTGCGGGTATCGCTCGTAGTAGTAATCGCGCAGTCCGCACCGCTCCATCAGGTCGATGACGTAGTCCTTAACCTCGCTCGCAGGCACAATATGATGCACCTTGACAGGCTCGGACAGAATCTCTCCTACCGTCGCACGGGGCGGCAGCGAGGAATACGGATCCTGGAAAATGATCTGCATATCGGTACGCAGATGACGCATCTGCGCATTTTTGTAATTGGTGATGTCCTCACCGTTGAAAATGATCTGTCCGCCGCTTGGCTCGTGGAGCTTTAAGATCGTACGTCCCATCGTGGTCTTTCCGCAGCCGGACTCACCCACGATGCCGAGTGTCTCGCCTGCCTTTACCGTAAAAGAGACATCGTCAACGGCAACCAGCTCCTTTTGTACCTTGCCGAGCAGATTCTTCTGAAGCGGAAAGCACTTGCGCAGATGGCGCACCTCCAGTAAATATTCGGAATCCTGTTTCATTGCTTCGTCTGCCATGCTTACACCCCTTCCTTTTCCAAACGGCGCTGCACTGCCCGATTGACCAGAGCCTTGCCAAATCGCGTTTCGTTATCGTACAGATGGCACGCAACAAAGTGCGTCGGGCTGACCTGAATCATCTTCGGATAATCGCCGCTGCACTTCTTCGTACATTTTGCGCACCGTTCCTTGAAGTAGCAATGGTCGGGCATATTCACGGGGTTCGGGACGTTGCCGGGAATGTTGAACAGCGAATCGCTGTCCGAATCCATCGTCGGCTTGGACTTCTGCAAGCCCTCCGTGTACGGGTGCAACGGATTGTGGAAGATCTCGCGCACCGTTCCCTTTTCGATCACGCGACCTGCATACATCACCACAACGTAATCTGCCATCTCCGCCACGACGCCGAGGTCGTGGGTAATCAGCAGAATTGAACCGTTGATCTTGGTCTTCAGATCGCGGAACAGATCCAGAATCTGCGCCTGAATGGTTACGTCCAGCGCGGTGGTCGGCTCGTCGGCAATAATCAGGCGCGGGTTGCACGCCAGTGCCATCGCGATCATCACACGCTGTCTCATACCGCCCGACAACTCGTGCGGATAGGATTTATACACGCGCTCGGGAGCGGCAATGCCGACAAGATTGAGCATCTCCATCGATTTTGCCTTTGCCATCTCCTTCGTCGCCCCGGGAACGTGGATGAAGGTGACCTCATCCAGCTGATTTCCGATGGTAAACACAGGGTTGAGCGAGGTCATCGGCTCCTGGAAGATCATCGCGATCTGTCTGCCGCGAATGCGGAAAATCTCGCTCACGGGCATATTCGCGATGTCATAGACTTTTTCCTCGGTTTCAAACGTACGGCTTCCGTCCGCCTGCTTCACCGCCACGGGATTTCCCTTTTTGTCGCGGCGGTAATCACACGCCTTGAAGCGGATATTTCCCGAAACAATCTGTCCCGCAGGTCCCTGCACCAGCTGCATAACCGACATGCTGGTCACACTCTTTCCGCAGCCCGACTCACCCACGATACCCACCGTGGCATTCTGCGGCACCTCGAAGGACACACCGTTGACCGCCTTGACCACACCCTGATCGGTGTAAAAATAGGTATGCAGATCCTCGATCTCAAGGATGTTACTGTCATCCTTCATTGCGGAAACAAATTCTTCTTCCTTCGCACGTCTGTGCTTTCTCTTCTCCAGCGCCTTGGTAATCTTGCGATTTTCCTTTGCAATCGCACGGATCTCTCTGCCCGAAAGATAATGGTTGCTTTTGTTCGTCTTTGCCATTGCCATTACCTCCTTGACTTGGGATCGAGCGCGTCACGCAGACCGTCACCCACAAAGTTAAAGCCGAGCACGGCAATCACAATGCAGATACCGGGGGGCGCCCAGATGTTGATGTAGTTTTCGAGAATATTGAGATCGCTCGCGGCGTTGATCATTGTACCCCATGCAGCATACGGCGGCTGTACACCCATGTTCAGGAAGGACAGCGACGCCTCGTACAGGATCATACTGCCAAGACTGAGGGTCATAGAAACAATCAGCTGGGGCATGACGTTTGGGACAAGATGCTTGAAGATCTTGCGGGCAGTGGAATATCCCATTGCCTCTGCCGCAACCATGTACTCCTGCTCACGCAAGGAGAGAATCTGACCGCGCACAAGCCGTGCCGTGCCGGGCCATGAGAACAGCGTCAGAAACGCCATCAGAAAATAAATACGGTAACGGGAGTCCCCCATCAGCGCCTGAATCGCGTTCGGGTTTTCCAGCTCACCAAAAGCGGTCAGCACAGTACCGAACACCAGCATGATGGGAAATCCGGGAATGCACATCAGCACGTCGCAGATACGCATGATCACGTTGTCCACGATACCGCCAAAGTATCCCGCGATACCGCCGAGAATCACACCGAGCAGCGTGATGATGAACACCGACAAAAATCCGATCATCAGAGAAATCTGACCGCCGTACATCAAACGCGCCAGTACGTCGTATCCGGTCTTGTCGGTTCCAAGTGGATGCTCCGCGCTCATGGGAGCGAGCGCGTTCTCCTTTTCGATCTTTTCGATCACTTGATAAACGGTATGCGTTTTTCCATCCAGCGTGTACTCATAGGTCTTGGTCGAATACTCCACCATAGGAGTGTCATCGACCTCAATCTCACCCCACTGCGTCCAGATCAGAGGTCCTACAAAGCAGAACAGGAACACCGCCAGCAACATGATAAGCCCCACCACGCTGAGTTTGGAACGGAAAAAGCGACGCAGGACCATTCTGGTCGGCGACATCAGGCGCACGTTGCGATCCAAGGGAGTCTCAAGCTCCTCTGCCCCACGCGCCTCAACCGCTTCGATATCCTCTACCGCTGCGGCTTCATTCATTTCATTACGCTCTTTCATAATACTCCTTTACTTCAGCTTGACACGGGGGTCAACCACTGCATACATCAGGTCTGCCAGCAGCACGCCGATGATACTCAACAATGCCAGAAACATATTATAGCCCATAATAACGGGCACGTCGCCAACAATCATGGCTTTGTACGCGGTATTACCGATACCGGGCAGGTCGAAAATCTGCTCGGTGATGATCGCACCCGAGAACAGCGAAGGCAACAATCCCGCAAGACTCGTCACCAGCGGAATCATCGTGTTGCGGAACGCATGCTTGTAGATAACCACGCGCTCCTTGAGCCCCTTGGCTCTCGCGGTACGGATGTAGTCGGAATTGAGGACTTCGAGCATATTCGTGCGGGTCATACGCATTCTTCCGCCGATACTCAAAATGACGACGGTCGCAATCGGAAGCACGAGATAGCGAACATATTCCAGCACGTACGCAATTCCCGTCGCCGATTGCGTCGCGTCCCCGAGTCCCGATGACGGTAGCCACCCAAGCTCTACTGCAAACACGCCCTTGAGCACCTGTCCAAAGAAAAATGCCGGGAGCGAAATACCGATCATAACCAGTACGGTCACAAAATAGTCGCGGAAGGAATACTGGTGCGTTGCCGCCGTGATACCAAGCGGAATCGCGATCATAAACTCAAAGATCGTTGCAATTGCCGCGACAAGGAAGGAGACAAACATATCTCTCTTGATAACGTCCAGCACCGGCATCGACTGTGTGAAGCTCTCGCCGAAATCGAGGGTCACGATACGGCGGAGCCATTCTCCGTAGCTCATATCGTACATTTCCATAATGGCGTCCTTGGTCGCCTGGTCCACGATCGCACCGCCCGCATTCATTTCGTTGATCTTATTTTCAGCGAAACTCGAGGGCATATTCTGGATCAGGATAAATAGGATCAGGGAAACACCGAACAGGATCAGTACCGACAGAAGCAATCTTTTCAATATGTATTTTAACATAATTTACTCCAAAATCAAATGAATGGGCGAAATGCCGCAAATGCTTGCGGCATTTCGTATTTGTCTTCCGATCAACCTGCGAATTCGATCTCCCAGATGTGATCAAGTGGAGAGGTGAAGGGGTTGACTGCCGAGGGCATGGACTCCTTCTTGATGACCGTGGAATCGTATGCATACAGCACGTCTCTCTGGTAAACGGGAAGCTCGATCGCAAGATCCAGCACGTATCCCATTGCCTCCTTATAAAGCTCGGTACGCTCCTCGCGATCCTCAGTCTCACGTGCCTCGTCGATAACGTCGCTGAGCTTGTTGAGAATCTTGGTCTCCTCTACGTACTGTCCGGGAGACGCGAGAATCTCGCGGTAACCCCAAGCCAGGACGCTGGTTGCGGTGGAGTTCTTGTGGTAAACCTGATACATATCGGGGTCAACGGTGCTTCCCCATGCTGCCGCCCAGACTGCCAGTGAGCCGGTGGTCAACTTGGTCAGTGCCTGCGTATCCGGAACAACCTCAATATCCCACCCCATCTCGTTGAGCAGGTCAGCTGCGGCACGGAAAGTCAGGTAGGTCGGGTGGTCGGTCAGGTCCGCACCCGCAATGGTAAACTTCAGCTTGAGCTTGGAGTCACCTGCAGATACGTTTGCTGCATCCATGTACTGCTGAATCTTGACCTTTGCGGTCTCCTTGCTAAAGTTCAGCGCAGGATAATCGTGCCCGTTCAGACGCTCATTGTTGCCAAGCTCATCCTTCGGATACGCCCAGCTGACCGTGGACATGGACCAGTAGATGTTCTCTGCGGTTCCTGCCTCGTAGTAACTCAATGCCAACGAGGTGTCCATTGCGCACATAATCGCCTTACGAATGTTGATATCCGGCACCTTGCCCGCATTGATACCAATGTAACCGTAGCCGAGCTGATCACTCTTCAGCGTCTCAACGCCGCTTGCAGCCATTCCGTTGAGCTGTTCAATATTGTACTTCGTGTACTGGGGAGAAATGTAGTGAACCGATCCCTCCTTGAGTGCGGCAATTGCGTTGGATGTGCTGACCACACGGTAACGGAGCTTTTCAATCTTGGGCGTGCCCATCATAAACTTGTCGTTCGCCTTGAAGTAAACAACGTTGTTGACGAAGAAATCGTTTTCGTTGGGGGCATCGCTGTCGTTACGGTCGGTCACCTTGTAAGCGCCCGCACCCATCGGCAGCTTGACGTTCTTGGTGGACTGGATCACGTCTCTCATGAAGGAGAAGGACGCGTAATCCACACCAAACTTGTTGTTGGCAATATCCACCTCGTAGCCGGGTGCATAGTAATGCTGGGGTGCAACCGCGAACGCGAAGTTCCATATCGCCTTGGGGTCAACACCGTTGATGGTCACCTGCAGAACGTCGTACTCGTTCGCGTTCTTCGGCGTACCGTTCGCATTGTGCTCCTGTGCCACCACATAGGTGTTGCTTCCGATGGTCACGCTCGTCTCATCGGTGGTGTGACCGAGAGAAACGATACCGGAGATATTCTCTACCACAAGACCGCCCTTGGTCTTTTCGGAGATGATGACCTCCTTTGCCTTTGCAGTGTACTGTGTCAGCAATTCAGTAGCGGTCGCCCAACCGGTCAGAATCTCGGTCAGCGCGTTCTCTACCTTCTGGGTGTAGACGTATTCGATTGCGGACTCCTTATCCTTTACAACGCCCGTGTTGTAGGAAGGCGTCAGATTCTCAATCTTGGTGGTATCGAACTTACCGTTCTCGTCACGTGCATATTCGACCTCAACAAAGCCCTCGAGGAACATGAAGCAGAACACTTCATCCGCAAATTCGGAATGGGACTTGTAGGGCTCTTCGGTGTAGGACTCCTTCGCGCCCGTGTAATCTCTTTCGAGCTCCTCACGGAAGAGCTTCAGAGTCAGCTCGTAGTCTGCCAACAGCTGCTCGTAGGTCACGGAATCGGGATTCTCGGAAACAGCCTTTTTATAGCCGACAGAGAGTGCATGCGTCTTGATCGCCTCGACCATCGTCTCGTAGGTTGCGCTGTAGTTGCCCGTGTTCATCGGATCGCCAACCTGCTTGTAAAGGTTGATCAGCTCCTTGATACGGTCGTTCGCAAGGCTGACAGCTGCAGTATTCAACGCATCGTCGGAATTGCTCGTGCCCGAATCGCGAGACTGGTTTCTGTAGTCCTTCAGACCGACAATGTCGGTGGAATACATGGTGGAGGAGCCCGTGTATACGGGATCCAGATAAACGTACATGTTAAAGAGGACATCCTCAATGGTCAGAGGGTGACCGTCGGAGAAGGTGATACCGTTCTTGATAACAAAAGTATAAACGGTCGTGTCATCCGCTTCGTTGCGCACGATGCTGTAGTCCTTGACCACAACTGCCTCATCATCACCGTAAGCAACGGTCACATCGGTGCCGTCGTAACCCGTGGTGAGCATGCCGATCTGTGTCATGGAAACGATGGTGCTGTCGTTGGCACTGGTTGAGAAGAAGGGGTTAAAGAGTCCGTCGAGTTGGTCAACCATCACAACGAACGCATCGGGTTTCGTCGTCGCCCCCTGTCCCTCGGGAGTGGAACAGCCTGCCATCAGGACAGTACTGAACAGCATCACAAGGCACAGAAGCGTACATAAAATTCTTTTTTTCATGATTTCCTCCTGCTTTTTATATCAAAATTTTGTTGATACAAGGTCATTGGGCTTATTCCGCATCTTCTGCGGCGATGTAGATTCTGATCACGTAAGACGTTTGAATACCCTTTTCAAAATCGACGAAGGTATTGTCACCGTCGATCCGCTCGGGTACCGATTGGGTCATCGCCTCGTCAAAATAGGCGCCCTCGAAAATCTTTCCATCCGGCAGATCCGGAAAATCGTTCATTTTATATTCCCCGTCGTCTGCATCCCATTCCGGAGTGCGCACGTCGATGCGACTCATGCTCGAAAGAAGCGTAAAGCCCTCACCATCCTGCAGATAAAATTCATACTTGTAGAAAGGAATCCATGCGGCGTAGAGCGTCAGCTCCTCGCCCGCATATTCTGCGGGATCGATCAAGTCCTTGGAAAAGTCCCATTTTCCGCTGTAAACGTAAGCCTGCTCCCTGCCCGACTCGGCGGTGGGAACACCATAGGCATCCACGGGATTGCCCGCGCTGTCGGTGCGCGGGTTGCGGGAGGTGTACCAGCCCGCCTGGAAAAAGTTGCTCTCGCCGTCGGTCATCGCAAGCTTGAAGGTCGCATCGGCACCGCGCAACGTATTGTCCGGCGCGAGAAGCGCGATACCGGTCTTTCCGTCACGCGTCACAGTATCCGATTCGCCGTACACCTCCACGATTGTGGTGTTGGGCGTTTCGTTGACGACCGCTCCGCCCGCATCAAAGCGGACTCTAACGGTGTAGCCCGTATCCGCGAGCTTGTCGTAAATACCGCCGCCCGCACAGGCTGTCAAGCTCATGGCAAACGCCATGAGCAGGACAGCAATCAGTTTGATCTTATTTCTTTTTTTCATTACACTATCTCCGAATGTTCCTGCGTTTCTCATTTTCTGCGTCTGCGGGATGAGGAACGCTTGCTTACCATCTTGCCGGCTGTAAAGCCCGCAAGAAGAGCCGCCACTGTTTTGATCGCACGGTTCTTCTGTTCCGTCTTGGCGTCGCTCACCGTATTGTTCACGGAAAGCTGCGACGGATCGATCGGTGTGCTCGGCGTGGGCTTGATCGGACGGATCACCGTCGTCTGCGCCGTGACCCTGCCCTTTGCACTGGGCTGATGCGACGCGCGCTTACGGACCTGTGCACTTTCCTTTGCATCCGACTTTGCGGACTTCTTAGTTACGGAATCCGCAGGCACTACGGGAGCATCCGTCACGGATACTACACTCACAGCTCCTGCCTGTGCGGACTTGGCAATGCGTCTTTCCTTTCTGCCAGCGATCAGAATCACGACAATGATCACAATTGTCACAATCAGTGCCGCACCGAGCGCGATTATCGCGATCAGCATCACGTCTGCGGTCTGCTCCTCGGTGCGATCCCCAGCCGTATCACCGTCGGGGTTGTCGCCGCCATCGGGCGTATCGCCGGCATTGGGGGCGTCGGGATTGACGGTACCGCTATTTTCGTTCTGGATATACTCCAGGTCGCTGATGCGTTGCTCCGCTGCAAGCAGTACCGAAAGATTGCTCACGAGTGCTCTTTGCTCGAAAGACGAGATCTTATCGTAAGCCGCTCGTGCCGCCTCGACCAGCGCCTTATCAGACAGCGTAACGCTTTCGGGCAATGCGTTGATCGCGTCGATCGCCGCCTGTGTCGTCGCATCCATCGCAACCGAACCCGCTACGTTCACCTTGAAATACTGACCGTAGATGAAGGAATCGTAGAACAAGCCGTTCGAAGGAGCTACCATCACCATTGTGTTCTCCACGTGTCCGATGTAGTCCGAGAAGTTTGCGCCATAGTAGATCACCGTAGGCGTATCGGTTGCGTTCCACATGAAGTACGGAACGATTCCGAGCCCCTCGTAGATCACCGTATCGCCCGTGTAAGCATCCTGATACTGATACTCGCCCGTTGCGGGAAGGTTCTCCGCAGAGAGCCAATAGCTGTAATCGTATTCCTCCTCGAGGACCGGAGCCTCATAGCTTTGGAAGACCACTGTGGAGAGCTTATCACAAGCGTAGAAAGCCTTGTGTCCGACGGAAACCAAGCTTGTAGGCAGAATCACATGCGCCACATCCGAGCCTGCAAACGCCTGCGCGGAAATACGCACCGTACCGTCCGCGACCGTCACAGCAGTCGCATCTCCCGCATAGGAGATCAGCTCAAGTCCCTTTGGAACCACGCGGTACAGCATACCGTCTATCACTCTGACGGGCTCGCTGATATCAAACGTATCGGTTTCCTTTTGAACGGTCTGTCCGTTAAATTCCTCGGTTACGGTACTGTTGAATGCCTCCAGACGGCACATCGCAAAGGGATTTTCGCCCAACTTGACCAAGGAATCTCCAAGCTTGACCACAAAGGCGGTCATCTCCTCCTTAAGGAATGCAGCATCGCCGATCTCGGTAGCGCCCGAAAGATCGATACTTACAATTGCAGTGTACGCGAACGCGTAATCACCGACAACAGCAATCACCTCGGAGCCATTGATCTGTGCCAGCGACTCGTTGTAGGAGAATGCCCCCTCACCGAGCGTCACAGGGCTCTTACCGAGCGTCACGGCATTCAGAAGATCATTGTAAACGAAAGCATATTTGTCGATCTGCTCGACAGCGGGCAGTGTAACCGCTGTCAATGCGGTGTAGCTGAACGCCTCCTCGCGCACCGTCTTGATACCGTCGAGATTGATCTCGTACAGCCGATCGCAACGGTTGAACGCACGGGCGGGAATCTCGGTGATGCCGCTTCCCAGCTTCACCGTAGTCAGCTGCTTACAGAACGCAAATGCATCCTCGCCGATGGAGGTTGCCGCGCTCAAATCCACATACATCAAAGCAGGTGCATAATAGCTGTACTCGTATTCTCTGTTCTCATTGATATAAGGCTCGCTCATATTCTGATCGGAGAACAGATACAGCACATCACCCGAAAACGCACCGTTTCCGACCGACAGGACAGCAGAAAGGTCGATTTGCGTCAGCTTGATTGCATTGTAGAAGGCATTGTCGCCGATCACGGCACCCTTGCCCAGGATCACGCTCTCCAGCTCCGCCGCACCCATAAATGCGCCATTGCCGATCTCGACGTTCTCACCGATCGTCAGCGAGTGGAGCGGCGAGGTGTAAATGTAATAGTAAATGAGTCGGTCGTTCGGTCCGCGATAAGAGCCGGGAATCTCGGTAAAGTTGGTCTCTTTATCCAGACGGAACGCGTTGGCACCAAGCTTGACGTTGTTGCCGACCGTCACGCTCGCCAGTGCCTTACATTCACGGAATGCACTGTCCCCTACGGTAATGCCGTCAGGAAGCGTGAGCTCGGTGACATTAGTGTGAGCAAAAGCATAAGCGCCGATGGTGTCAATAGAATTAAAGGAAGGAATTGTATTGATCGCAGTCCTGTAGAATGCGTAATCGCCGATCAGCGTCAGCGCATCTCCCAGCTCCACGGTCTTCAGTGCCTCGCAGTATGCAAATGCGTATGCAGAAACCTTCGTAACGCTCGGAATGCGAACCGATGTAATCTTGAGGTTGCCCGAGAATGCCGCAGAACCGACCGTCGTGATATTGGAATCGTTCATCACAACCTCGCCGCGTAGCCCGGGGGCCGCCAATATCAGCACGTCACCCGCCTTGTTAGTCAGGTACGAACCGTCTGCCGCAGATGCGAGCACAGGGTTTGCGGGATCGACCTTGATCGATGTTGCCTTGACATTACTGAATGCGTATTCGCCGATGACCGCAACATCCTTACCGAGCGTAATCTCGGACAGAGACTTACACTCGTTAAACGCCGCCGTGGGAATGACCGCCGCATTGATCGCAAGCTTTTCAAGCGATTCACAGCTGTCGAAAGCGTATTGACCAAGCTTTACGATCTCTGACGAAATGATCAGCTCATTGAGTGCAATGTTTCCGCTGAATGCGTACGCGCCGATGGATTGGATATCCTCTCCCAGCGTTATGCCGGCAAGCTTGGTGTTTCCTGCAAACGCACGGTCTGCAATTGCAACCACACTTTCCAGATTGATCTTATCCTTGAGTGCGCAACCCTCAAAAGCACTTCTGTTGATAAACTTAACATATTCAATGCCGTCGACCAGCGTCAGCGATGTGCATCCGTAGAATGCGCCGAAGTCGATGCGCTTGAGCGTGGAAGGTAGCGTAACCTTTTTCAGTGCAGTCAAATTTGCAAAGGCATAGGAGCCTATGGTCTCCACACCCTCGGGAATGATGACCTCCTCGATCGTATCGTCACCGAGGAACCACTGCTTGGTCGTCGTAGGATCATCCTCGGAGATCTCGTCGCCCTCGCCCTTCGGAACGTAATCGAAGTTGGAAAATGCGAACTGACCGATTTCGGTAATTGCCAGCGTTTCCGGAATAGTGACCTTGCCGCCAAGTCCGAAATAGTGTGTCAGCGAAGGACCTGTCGTAATGTAAGGATCCTTGACCTCAATGCTGATGGACTGCGAATAATAGGTGCTCTCGCCGTCCATCAATACGTTGACGGAAACCGACGCATATCCCTCCGCCTTCGCGGTGATGACCCATTCACCATTCACCTTTTCCACGCTGACAAGATTTTCGTTACCCGAAACGGCAACGACCTCGGTGTTATCCGGATAGTAAGCGTTGAGTCGATAGCGCAGCGTCACGCTCTCGGACGGGAACATCTTGAGCGAGTATCCGCCCGTGAACTTCATCTCGTCGCCGGTGCTTCCGAGATCACGCTCGTCAGTGGACAGGAAATAGTACGCCTTATTGGTCAAGTACCCCGTCAGCTCGAAGCTATCGGTGACAGGCTTGTCGTATCTGACATAACCCTCATCATCCTCGCCAAGAACGGTCAGGGTAAAGGAAGTCTGCTGTCGGGATACGGGATCACGCGCAATGATGACGGTCTCACCCGGGGCTACGGGAACGAGCTTGTTGTTGACAATATGTGCAACGCTCGTATTCGTGGAGATGTACTCCAGCAACTCGGTCCATTCGGTATCCGGGTAGGACTTCGGTGCGAGCGTGTAGATCTCGTTGGGGCTGAGCGTCAGGCTCTCCTCCTCGAAGTAGATGCCTACGAAATCGTCGGGAAGTGCGATCTCATAGGTCGCAGTGTTCAGTGCGAAGTCGTAGGTCGCAACGGTAAAGCTGTTCTTGTTGACAGCACCGCGACGAATGTCATCGATGTAATCGGTCAGCTCGTACACCACGTAGGTTGTGGAGTTGCTTTCGGAATAAATGGGAGTCAGGTACTGATCAAAGGTTTCCAGCATATAGCTCGTGCCATCGTCGTCAATGCGGACGTAACCGACCTGCAGAGCCATTGCATAGTGGTTATCGTAGACCGCCACCTTGGCAAACAGACGCGTCTTCTTTGCCGAGCGGTCATATTCGGTGTAGAACTCGCAATCGGTCACGGCAGGTGCCTCGAAGTCGGTCACCAGCGGGAACTCGAAGACGTTGTTATCGTTGGTATTCACACCGCCGTCTCCATAATCGACCTCGCCCTCAAGGCGCACGGTGTAGGAGGTATTGTTTTTCAGATTGTGCTCATATGCGTCAAATTCGATCTTGACGTCTGCGGGATAAATTGAGCCACCGTCGCCGTAGGATTTACGGATATCCTCGTTGACACGCTCAAACACGACCTCGCCAGTCGCATCGTCGGTGATGGTCACCGTAATCTTACGGGCATTACGCAAAAGTCCTGCCCAGACGTTGCTCAACTCGTGGATCGCGCCCTCCTGATTGGAAAGTGAGACGTACTTTCTGTCCGCCGCGATCTGCTTGGTTGTCGGATCCTGTACAAAGTAGAAAGACCCGAGGAAGCTGACGTAGTCGTTCTGCACGCTTCCGATCGGACGCGTCGCATACGCATCGGGAAGCGTCTTATCGAGCAGATCGATCGAATCGTCCAACTCGTCCTTATTGGTTGCATAGTAGTCCAGGTCAAACAGAGGCGCCTCGGTCCAGTCGCCATAGAATGCGAGGTAAGGCACGCTCAAATCGACCATACTCTCGTCCGCCGCGTCAAGGACCACATAGCCCTCCACGTACATACCGTTTTCAAAGGAATCGTCGAGGTATTTCTTATCAGAAGCACTCAAGGTAACCGTTACGGTAACATCAGCAGTCTGCCCTGCCGCAACAGTCAGATTCATTCCGTTCTTCGTTGCGTTCGTCAGCGAGGTGATTTCCACGGTCGCACCGTCAAGAATCACACCCAGTTCGTCAACCGTCGTCTCGCCCTGATTGGTCTTGGTATCGCTCACGCCCTCGGTCATCACGTACGCCGAAAGATCGTAGGACAGCGCGGTTGTACCGAAGTTTCTGACCGAGAAGGACAGCGTATAGACACCGTTTCTTTCGGGATCGTCACCAAGCTCCAGCTTGGTCTTATCCATTTCCGCACCGTCACGGTAGGTCAGGATATACGCGGTCGTATTCTTTACGTTGGAAAGGTTGACCAAACCTGCTCCCTGCTTTCTGACCGCATAAGGAAGTCCGTTGGTGTTGCGGAGGATATCCGCCGTAGACATCATCAGCTGATTGACGAATGCCGTTACCTTCACCTGGTTCTGCGCGATTTCGGGGAAGCTTTCGGTCACGTACTGGCGGATCAATGCCGTCACACCCGCCACATTCGGGGATGCCATCGAGGTACCCGACTGACGGTCATAGTCCTGTCCGGGAACTGCGGAATAGATCTCTCCGCCGTGTGCGGTGATCTCGGGCTTGATGCCGAGGTCCGGTGTCGGCCCCCAAGAGGAGAAGTCGGACATGAAGGGACCCGAGGTCTGTGCACGGTTGAGCTTGAGCACGCCGGAGCCCGCCTCTGCAAGCAACTCACCGTCATCCTGCCCGATCGAGCAGACGCCGAGCGTCGCGTCGCCGACGTTCATCTTGATATCACCCGAAACGTTGTTGTAGATAATGATGCCCGCCGCGCCCTTTTGTTGTGCCACGTTCGCCTTTTCCTCAAAAGTGGTCGATCCGCGGCGCACGAGCACGATTTTACCCGCCACGTCCAAACCACTGTAGTCGGCAGACCGTCCCGCGCCGGGGATCGTGATGTACTCAATCTCCATCGAATCCGTACCCACGGGAAGAATGTCATCGTAAAAGCTCTTTTCCTCTGCCACGCGGTCGGTAGACTCGGTGAAGTAAATAATCGTATTATTATATAAAAGGTAAGGTGTCTTCTTACCGCTGACCGATGCGACCGACATCGCCCCCTCATAGGTGGAGGGAGAGCCGACGGTAGCGCTGTCGGGGTTGGAGGTAAGACCGAGGTTGCCGTTCTTTTCGGAGCCGTAGGTGGAGTTGAAGCTGTTGGATGCCGCAACCACCATGCTGATGCCGGTCGCTCTGATGCGGTCGTACACGCCTGAAATAGCTTCCTTGTCGGATTCACGGCTGAATCCGCAACTCGTACCGATGGACATATTGATGACGTCCACACCCAGCACCACGCAATCCTCCAGTGCGCTTAAGATCCAGGAGCTGCGCGCGGTGGAAAGAACATCGGAAAAGATCTTCATGATCGCCAGCTGTGCATTGGGAGCAACACCCGTAATCACGTCGTCCTTGCCTGCAATCACGCCCGCAACGTGCGTTCCGTGCTCACTTGCGGAGGGTGTCATCGGATACACATCGGGATCATAATCCGCGTAGTCGAACGCGAACGGTACCTTTTCGTTCAGATAAACGTCGGATGCGGTCAGACCGCTGTGCAGCTTGCTTGCCTTGGTATCCGCAATCAGCTGCTCCACGTCGGAGAAGGTCATACCGAGCTTCGTTCTGTCCGCGGTGAAATTTTCAACCGAGAATGCGGTGTGGTTATAGTCCAGACCCGTATCAAGGACCGCTACGACCGTTCCCGTTCCGTCATAACCGAAATCGGAGCTGTCGAAGATACCCGTCTCGTACACGTCGACCTTATTCTCTACCAGTTGCGTCTCGCACGGATTGTATTCCTCACCCACAATCGCAGTACCGCGTGTGCCAAGCGCCTTACAAAGTGCTTCGAAGTCACCCGCACGGATCACGACCTCAAAGCCACCGAAGATCGCCTTGTAGTCAGCACCCGTCGTATAGTCGAATCCGCTTTCGTCAAATGCCGCGAGAATGGTTTGCTTTTCCGCAAGGATTCCCTCCTCTACCTTTTCCGCCTCCTCGGTGTATACGTACTCGGAGAAGGACATCGAGCAGTCCCCAGCCTCATATGCATCCAAAAGGGAGTCGCGCTCGGTCTGAATAATGATCGAGAGCTCGTCCGACTCCTTGACGCTGTCAGGAAGCTTGTACATGACAGAACTGTTGAGGAACTGCGTCATGTTTTTGTTGATATCTCCGCTGATCATGCTGATCAAAGAGGAGGAGGGATCGGATGTATCTCCGCCGGGGAAGATACATACGCTGACCGTCATGGCAAGGACCAGCAACAGCAATACCGCTCCGCCCGCCACGCGTGTCCGTTTCTTTTGCATCGACATTTTGAATCTTACCTTCCTTTTTGCCGTTTTTTCGTGCTCCGTATGTATATCGGGTCTGTCTCAAAGAAAAGTCGCACAGTTACTATCTATTATATCATAGTACCTGCATATTTGCAAGTGCTTTTTGCAAAAACTGCACGAAATTATAAAAAAGTTCATAATTAGGGCAAAATTGTGAATATCGCGTAAACTGTTTCGCAAACACTTGATTTTTTTCGAAAGATATGGTATGCTAATAATTGGCGTTTTGTATCCATCCCGAAAAATGGCGGGATCGGAACGTTCAGAAACGAAAAAACATAAGAAACAGGAGAACCACCATGAAAAAAGCTCTCAAAGGTACAGCCGCGCTACTCGCGCTGCTCCTGCTGCTCTCCGCGCTTGCCACGTCGCTGATCGGATGCGGAAACGGCACATCCTCCGACGGTGAAACAACCGACGGCACCACCGACGGAGGCGAAACGGCGGACGGAACCACGACCGGCAGTAGCTCCACAACCAATCCTCCCGACGGAAAAACCGAATACACAGTCAGCGTCAAGACGATCTCGGGGCTTGGCATCGCCAACCTGATCTTCCATATTTATAAGGGAGACGCACTGATCGCTTACAGTACCACCGATAAAAACGGTATCGGAACCGTCTCGCTAGAGGTGGCAAACGATTACACCGTCGAGCTTTCCAAAACCTCGCTTGAGGGCTATAACGTCGAGTCCCGTTACTCCTTTACGGGCACGACGGCAAATATCGTACTGACCTCCTCGGTCATCGCCGACAGCGATCTGACCGGCGTCAGTTACGAGCTCGGCGACATCATACGCGACTTCACCGTCACCACCACCGACGGAACCAAGTTCACGCTCTCCGAGACACTCAAGACAAAAAAGGCTGTCCTGATCAACTTCTGGTACTCCACCTGCTCCCCCTGCATCAATGAGTTTCCCTATCTGGAGGAGGCTTACGAGACCTACAAGGACGACATTGAAGTCATTGCACTGAACAACTACCCCAGCGATAACGAGATCACGGTCAAGGATTTCAAGGCGTCGATGGGACTGACCTTCCCCGTTGCAAAGGATTATTCCACGCTTGGAACTGCCTTTAGCCTGCAAGGCTATCCCACCTCGATCATGATCGACCGCTACGGCACCATTTGCCTGATCGAAATCGGAGGACTGACCAGTGTCAAGCCCTTCAATGCGGCATTTGAACACTTCACTTCTGACAATTACGAGCAAAAGCTCTTTGCATCTATCGATGAACTGACTCCCGCAGAGATCCCGAACATCCCGATGCCCTCCACCGAGGAGATCGGCGCGGCACTGAACGGCGATGGCTTTACCGCAATCTATACGCCCGAAACCGAGAGTGCCGACGCAGAATACTCATGGCCCTTCCTCGTGGGCACGAAGGATGACGCTTCCTGCATCTATCCCGCAAATATCAAGAAGGATGCCTCCTTTGCAACCCTCCATGCAACTGTGGAAATGAAAGCGGGCGAGGCACTCGCAGTCGAATGGTTCGCCTCTACCGAGATCGGCGTTGACATCCTCTACATTCTCGTGGACGGAAAGGATATCTACTCCCTCTCCGGTGTCAGCACGGAATGGAAAACCTGCTACCCCTATGTAGCTGTCAAGGACGGCACCTACAAGGTCTCCTTTATCTATCTGAAGGATGATTCCAACGACGTCGGCGATGACACCGTTTACCTGCGCAACCTCCGCATCGTTCCCAAGGATGAGGTAGACGTGGCAACCTATATCCCGCGTCAGGCAGCGACCGATCCAAACAAAAACGGTTTGGGCTTCCGGAACTACGTAACCGTAGTATTCAACCCCGCCGACGGCTACTATCACGTCGGCACAGAGAACGGCCCGATCCTGCTCGTCAACCTCATGGACAGCACGCAGCTGAACGCAACCTCACTCAACCTGCTGGGCTATAACGGTCAGCTCGTCTACGACGGCACCGATCTTTACGAAACACTCGTCAATTACTGCAACTACTCCATCAACGGCAATCTCTACGGCTACTGCCCCGTCACCGAGGAGCTCAAGGGCATCCTCGAAAAGGCGGCAGAAATCGTCGGTCTGGAGCTCGACAATCCCAACCAATGGCTACAAGCATGCTCCTACTATGACGCATACGGCACCGACGAGCAACTCGAAGACCCCGTCAAGGGTATCGCACGCTTCGCTGCATTCGAAACCGTGGAATCCACTGAGGACGAGGAAAAGCTCAACACCGTCACCTATGACGGACGCGTGATCATGCCCCGCGGCTTCCTCTACAAATTTGTCCCCACCAAGTCCGGCGCATACCTCATCAAATCCCAGAGTGAGGACGAGGTCAACGGTTGGGTATTTAATGCGAATGGTGAGATCATCCACACCGCCGCCATCGTTGACCGCCCCTACAACGTCTCCGAGGTCGACACCAAAAACGTCTCCATGATCGTTTACCTAGAGGCGGACAAGACCTATTATATCGATATTGCTTATTACGACATCTACGCGGCAGGCACCTTCACCTTTACAGTCAAGTTCATTGCCGACTCCTACGAGCATTTCCACCTCGCCTCCCCCGGCTATTTTACCTATCATGAAACCGCCTCGGGGCAGATCAATGAAACCGTCGCAGGCGGTATTGACGTCATGCTCGGCAGTGACGGCTACTATCACGAAAAGCTCACAGGGGGTAAGCAGGGCTCGATCGTTTACGTCGACTTCACCCTGCCCACAGGTATCTTCTCCCACTCCGTCCAAAAGATGATCGAACTGGACGGCTTCAACTTCTCGTTGAGCGAAACCGACCAGCAGGTTCTGACAAAGTTACGCGAGTTAGACGGCGATACCGAGGCATGCCGTGCGTACTACGTGGATCTTTGGGCTGACACCTATGAGGAAAATGCAGAGCTCTATCAGCTGGAGGATGTGCTTGCAGGCATTTACCACGGCAAGGGTGAGGATCTGACCGACGATATTTCCGCTTATCTCGACAAGCTGATCACCGACGAGAGCACACCCGAGCTTGTTGGCTGTGTTCCCGTAGACGCAACGCTTGCATCAATCCTGCAGAGGCTGATGGATAAGTACACCTTTGAGGGTGTTGACCACTCCTGGACAAAGCTCTGCTACTACTACAAAACCGTAGGTCCCGAGGCTTAATCTCTCATAAAAAACCACCAACGCATCCCCGATTCAGGGGATGCGTTGGTACTAAATACCCCACATTCATTCTTTTATACGGAGGTCAACTATGAAACAAACAACCAATCCGTGGCGTCTGCTTGTCCTGCTTTCCCTGCTTTTATGTGCCCTAGCGCTTGCCGCCTGCGGTGGCGGAGGCAACGGGGAGGAAACAACCGAAACGCCTGATGCCGACTGCACACACGAAAGCACCGCATGGGGCATCACCAAGGCGGCGACCTGTACCGAAGTGGGAACGCGCCAAAAGCAATGCACGTCCTGCAATCACGTGCTGGAAAGCGCAACCATTGAAAAAATCGCACATGTCGAAGAGATTATCCCCGGCAAACAGCCCACCTGCTCCGAGGAAGGATTGACTGACGGCAAAAAGTGCAAAAACTGCACCACGGTGCTCGTCGAACAGACCGCGATCGACAAGATAGCCCATACTGAACAGATCGTTGCGGGAAAACCTGTAAGCTGTACCGAAAAAGGACTGACGTCGGGTAAAATCTGCACCGTTTGTAACGAAACGCTGGTCGCACAGACTGAAGTTCCCAAAAGAGAGCACCTGGAGAGTGGTTATCGCATCGACAGCAATGCTCCCGGTGAGCGGTATACCGAATGCCTGTACTGCCAAACCCGCCTGAACACACAATCATTGCCCGCCGTTTCCGAAGGGCACGTGCACAAGGGTACCGTAACAAGCATAACCCCCGCAACCTGCCTGTCAGAGGGCAAAACCGAGTTGCTTTGCAGTTGCGGAAAGGTGATGGAAAGCACACCGATCAAGGCACTTTCCCACACGCTCGCCGTGATCCCCGGTATCAAACCGACCTGTAACTCCACCGGACTGACCGAGGGACGTATTTGCACCGTATGTAACGAAACCGTGAGCGCACAAACTACACTGGCAATGGGTGCACATGCCGAAAAAACGGAACTCGGTGTTACCCCCACCTGCACTGAAACGGGCCTGACCGACGGCAAGCAGTGCGCACACTGCACCGCGATTACCGTCTCCCGTCGCCTCATTCCCGCCAAGGGTCACAGCTTCGAGAATAACATCTGCACCGATTGCGGCATAGCAGAGCCCTACGGTATCCACATCGTTGACGGACTCGGAAATCCGATCAACGGCGCGTTTGTCAAGATTCTGCAAAATGGCGAGTTTTTGAAGATGTACCCCTACGAGGGCAAATTTCTGACCTTTGATCTTGAGCCCGGCAGCTACGATCTCGAGATCGATCTGTCCCAGATCGGAACGGAATATACCTACGATACCTCGCTTTGCAAAATCTCGCCCGCCAATCCCTCCGCCTCGATCCGCCTGTATAAAAAAGTGGAGCAAAGAGAATCTCCCTTGTTCGTCGGTAACCCGATCAGCAAGGACTACCCCGCCTATCTACTCAACGGCGATGGCTCCTACGAGGTCACTCTGACGCCGAATGACTACACCTTCTTCGTATTCATCCCCTCTGTGGCAGCGCTCTACTCGGTCACATATGAGGGTGCGCCCGAGCTTTCGGTCGGCTACCACGGCAGTACCTTCTTCGTGCAGGGCAATGATCTCGCGAACGACTCCGAGGACATCAACGAATACGGCAACGGGCTCTCGGTCAAAGTCTACTCCGGAAACCTCGGCGGCAACTTCGTCTTCTCGATCAAATCCCAAGGAGAGACCTCCTGTATCCTCAACATCAAAAACGAAGGCGAGCCCGGCACAAAGCTCTCCGATATCCCCTGGACTCCTTATCTGGAGGATGAGGAAACCGTCAACGCCCAGCTGAACGCCAATCCAACGGGAACCTATCAGGCACTCGACCTGACCGATCTGACGCTCAAAGCGGTATATAACGAAACAGACGGCTACTATCACCTTGGAAGCGCCGACGGGGCGGTCATCTATATCGATCTGACCGAGGATTCCAAGTTTATCAGCAGCATCCAAACCATCTCCGCACTCCAAAGAATGGGAACCTATATTTATGATGCGGACGGCAACATTCTGGAAAAACGAAGCTATAACGAGTTGTTCCTCCAGTACGGCATGCCCTCCGACGACACGCCACCCGAAAAAGCGATTCGTGTTCCGCTGACCGAAAAGCTGGCAGAGGCGATTCAAGTATTCGGTGACAAGATGGGCTGGTGGCGCGACGGATCCGATTCCAACATCTTCACCGCAAAGCTGCTCGGCGCACCCTACAACAGCACCTACGCATGGCTGCTCTATTGCGGCGTGTACGTCGAATAAATCCAACAAGGGGTGAGCTCCAAATGCATTTCGCGTTTGCCTCACCCTTTTTCTTAATTCTTTTTTTCACAAACATCTTGCAATCCAAAGGAAAAAGTGATATAATATATAAGATTACTGAAGATTCACAGGAGGTTATTTATGAATCACACCGCATTCCGCAAATATCTTGCACTCATCTGCATCCTCGCATGCGTACTGCTGATCGCCTGCACCCCCGGGGATGGTACGGGAAATACTGAAACCACGACCGCCGAGGAAACCACCGGTGCTCCCGCTACGGAAGCCACCTACAAGGTCACCATCGTTGACGATCAAGGCACTCCGATTCAGGGTGCCATCGTCCAGTTCAATGAGGGAGATAAGCCCTTTGCCATTACCGATGCCAACGGCATTGTAACGGTAAACGCCAAAACAGCAACTTACACCGTATCGATCGTTGTCGCAGGCTACGAGGTTGAAAGCTCCTATGCGTTTGCTGCAAATGCAACCGAGCTGAACGTTACGCTCAAAACAACCGACGACGGAAAAGTTGAATACAAGGTTACCGTGATTGACGAAAACGGTAAGGCTATTGACGGCGTCAAGGTTCAACTTTGCATCGGAGATCTTTGCCAACTTCCTGCTTTCACCGATGAAAACGGTATCGCGATCGTCAACGCTGCAGAGGACACCTACACCGCAAAGATCACCAAGGACGGCTACACGGGTGATAGTGAGTACTCCTTCCCCGACGGCTCGAGAGAATTGACCGTTACACTGACGAAAAACTGATAAAATCCATCAACGGCGCGAATGTTCGCGCCGTTTTTGTTATATCCATTCCCCTGCATATCATCTTTTTCTTTGAATCAATATCAAGTTTTGCTTGTACGATCAGAGTGAATGGCGACATATGACGGATGAGATGTTTTTTCGTGATTGAATCAGCGTTTCCCCGAGAGAGGGAAGTCACGGCTTTGCCGTGACAAGGGGAGCATGCGTAACTACGGAGTGCTCGATTGTTAAATACCTGTAGTCTTTCGTACGCACGCTCTTCTTCCTTGCAAACGGAGAGCTCCCCCAAAAACCGCTACTTTTCAACTTTTCTGCGCTTCCCTATTGATTTTTCGTGTTTTATGTATTATAATATAAAGTGATATATTATGCGAATCGGAGAGAATCATGTCACTTTCAATCCAAACCGTACAAAATTACACCGCTATCTTGCGTGAGGAGCTGATCCCCGCCATGGGTTGTACCGAGCCAATCGCCATTGCATACGCCGCCGCGATCCTCGGTAAAACCTTGGGCAGGCATCCCACCGAAATCCGTCTGCTGCTCAGCGGTAATATCATCAAAAACGTCAAAAGCGTCATTGTTCCCGCGACGGGCGGTATGCACGGCATCAAGGCGGCGGTC
>JAFTPJ010000090.1 GCA_017463405.1 Clostridia bacterium | reverse complement strand
TGGCTTCCCACTACATCCTATGCGCCAACGAAAAGAAAGATCAGTCGGAGATAGGTGTAATGGACGGGCTGTCTTACCGTTTGGTTTCTGCTGTCGAGCATTGCAGATACCTCCTTCCTTTATGAAATTGTTGCGGGAAAATCCTTTTTTCCTTAACCTTAGTATAGCAGAAATGCCTCACGCTGTCAATATACAAATATAATAAAAATTTGCGGGTGCTTTTATGCAAAGTAACATATAGACAAAAAAATGAAAGTAAATAGAAAGATTTTTGTTTTTGAAACGTTTTTTGTAAGAAAATACCTATTGACATCCGCGTATGTTTGTGGTATAATCTAAAGGATAAAGGCAGATGCGTGGCGGATGCCGTTCGGGCAGAATGGCGAACGGACGAACCCTGCGTGGCAGGCGCGCCTCGGATCAGCCGATCAATTTCATAAGGTTAGGTGAAGGAGATGCAGATGATCTTTCGGAACGCAACGGTATGGAAACAGAATCAAATGGTGAAGCAGGACGTCGCTTTTGAGAACGGGATGCTTCATTTTTCGGATTCCGATACCGCCAGTGTTTCTTCCGACGGCACCGTTATCTCCGATTGTCTCATTTTACCCGGTTTTTGCGACGTGCACGTGCATCTTCGCGAGCCGGGTTTTTGTTATAAAGAGACAATCGCGAGCGGTACGGCAGCGGCGGCAAGAGGCGGATATACGGCGGTTTGCTCCATGCCAAACCTGAATCCGGTGCCGGATTCGGTGGAACACTTAAACATACAGACAGAGGTAATCAGGCGAGACGCGTGCATTGCTGTCTACCCTTACGGTGCTTTGACCGTCGGGGAGCTGGGTGAGGTCGGCGCCGATCTGGAGGGGATGGCAGAGAATGCGATCGCCTTTTCGGACGACGGTCGCGGCGTGCAGAGCGAGGAGATGATGCGCTCCCTGATGGTGCGCGCCAAGAAGCTTGGAAAGCTGGTTGTGGCGCACTGCGAGGACAATTCGCTTTTGCGCGGCGGCTACATTCACGATGGCGCGTATGCGCGCGCAAACGGACATCGCGGAATCTGCTCGGAGAGCGAGTGGGGACCGATCGCAAGAGATCTCAAACTCGCGGAGGAGACGGGATGTGCCTATCACGTCTGCCACATATCCGTCAAGGAGAGCGTGGCGTTGATCCGCGCGGCGAAGGCGAGAGGTGTGAACGTCACATGCGAGACCGCGCCGCACTATCTTGTAATGAGCGACGCGGATCTTTTGGAGAATGGACGCTTCAAGATGAACCCGCCCTTGCGCGATGAGAGCGACAGAGTGGCGCTGCTTGAGGGTATCCTTGACGGAACGATCGACATGATCGCAACCGACCACGCGCCGCACTCCGCGGAGGAAAAGTCGCGCGGGCTGGAAAAGAGCGCCTTCGGCATCGTGGGACTCGAAACAGCGTTCCCGATCCTGTATACGGAGCTGGTCAAGAAGGGAATCCTTACGATTGAGCGATTGGTTGAGCTGCTTGTCATCAACCCCAGACGTCGATTCGGGATCACCTCGGACGAAGGCTTTACGGTATGGAACATAAATAAAAAGTATCAGATTGATCCCGATCGGTTTGCGAGCATGGGACGCGCAACGCCCTTTGCAGGCAGAGAGGTATGGGGCGAGAACCTTTTGACGGTATATAACGGCAGTGTCGTTTATCAAAGCGACATGATTTCAGAGAATTGAGGAAAGAGGATTATGGCAAAGAGAACAGACATCAAAAAAATTCTGATCATTGGATCGGGACCGATTGTGATCGGTCAGGCGGCAGAGTTTGACTATGCGGGCACGCAGGCATGCCTTGCTTTGCGCGAGGAGGGATACGAAGTCATTCTTGTCAACTCCAACCCCGCGACCATTATGACCGATACAACCATTGCGGACAAGGTGTACATGGAGCCTTTGACGCTGGAATATCTTGCGAAGATCCTGCGCTACGAGCGTCCCGACGCGATTGTTCCCGGCATCGGCGGACAGACGGGTCTGAACCTGGCAATGCAGCTGGAGAAGAAGGGCGTCCTTCGCGAATGCGGCGTGGAGCTGTTGGGTACGAGCAGTGAGGGCATTGCGCGCGCCGAGGACCGCGAGCTGTTCAAGGAGCTGTGTCAGTCCATCGGTGAGCCTACCATTCCATCCGAAATTACCTACTCCCTGGAGGAGGCGAAGGAGGCGGCAAAGAGAATCGGCTATCCTGTGGTATTGCGTCCCGCATTTACGCTGGGCGGTACGGGCGGAGGCTTTGCTTACGATGAGGCAGAACTGATCGAAGTCGGTACCAACGCATTCAAGCTCTCTCCCGTGCATCAGGTGCTCATCGAGAAGAGTGTCAAGGGCTATAAGGAAATCGAGTTCGAGGTCATGCGTGACTCGAGCGACCACGCCATCACCATCTGCGGTATGGAAAACGTGGATCCCGTCGGTGTTCACACGGGTGACTCCATCGTTGTCGCCCCGATTCTGACGCTGAATGATCACGATCTGAAGATGCTCAACGACAGTGCAATCAAGATCATTCGTGAATTGAAGATTTCGGGCGGCTGTAACGTGCAGTTCGCGCTGGATCCCAACTCCAGTCAATATTATCTCATCGAGGTCAATCCCCGCGTGTCTCGTTCCTCGGCGCTTGCATCCAAGGCGAGCGGATATCCGATCGCACGTGTGACGGCGAAGATCGCCGTGGGTATGACGCTGGAGGAGATCAAGATTGCCAACACCAACGCCGCCTTCGAGCCGCGTCTGGATTATATCATTTCCAAGTTCCCGCGCTTCCCGTTCGATAAGTTTACCTCTGCCTCCAATCTGCTCGGTACGCAGATGAAGGCAACGGGTGAGATCATGGGTATCGGTGAAACGCTGGAGGAAGCCCTCCTCAAGGGCATTCGCTCCATGGAGATCGGTGTGAACCACCTGTATCATTCCAAATTTGACGATATGAGCAAGGAAGAAATGATGGAGTATATCCGTGAATTCCACTCGGACAACATCTTCGCGATTGCGGAGCTACTCTATCACGGCGTCAGTATCGAGGCGATTCACGAGGCGACGAAGATTACGGCATTCTTCCTGGAAGCAATCAAGAATATCATCGACATGGAGGAAAAGCTGCGCGTGAGCGTCTTTGATCTCTGTGTGCTGACAGCGGCAAAGAAGATGGGCTTTTCCGACAAGTACGTGGCAAGAATGTGGAAGTGCTCCGAGATGGAGGTGTACAATTTCCGCTTGGAAAACAAGCTCACGCCCGCCTTCCGCATGGTCGATACCTGCCACACCAATGCATATATTCCTTATTTCTACTCCTCTTACACGGGCGAGAACATGTCCCGTCTGACCGACAAGCGCAAGATCGTCGTGCTCGGCGCGGGACCCATCCGTATCGGACAGGGTGTGGAGTTCGACTACTCCACCGTTCATGCGGTGCAGACCATCAAACGCGCGGGCTACGAGGCAATCATCATCAACAACAACCCGGAAACGGTTTCCACCGACTATACCACAGCGGACAAGCTCTATTTCGAGCCGCTGACGCCCGAGGATGTCATGAACATCATCAATTTCGAGCAGCCCGAGGGAGTCATTGCATCGCTTGGCGGACAGACGGCGATCAATCTGGCACAGCCGCTGATGGATCGCGGCGTCAAGATCATCGGTACCGACTGTGAGGCGATCGACCGCGCGGAGAAAGGGGATT
>JAFTPJ010000089.1 GCA_017463405.1 Clostridia bacterium | reverse complement strand
CCGACGCCGAGATCAACGGGCAAGAGCTTTCCATCCTCAAAGCCGAAAATCGCCCGCCGCTCCCCGGTGAGGATGATTGATCGTATTCTCATGTAACCACTGTTAGATCCTCCCCAACCGCCTCGGCGGTTGGGGGATTTTGTTGTGTGCACTTGACACCAACGTGCTTTTGTGCTATAATATGCTGTATCATTAAAAAAGCAGAAAAGGACAACGAAATGAAACTCTCACCAAAAGCCAAAAACGCATTTATGATCGGCACGCTCTGCTCGATTTCGTATTTCGCCGTCTATATCGCGCGAAACATCCTCAGCGCCGTCACGCCGCAGATGGTCGAGGTCGGCTACACCGAGGAATACATCGGGCAGATCTCCGCGCTCTTTTTCGTGTTTTATGCGGTGGGTCAACTGATCAACGGCGTCATCGGTGACAGAATCCACGCAAAATGGATGATCAGCATGGGACTTCTCGGCGCGGGCATTACAAACTTCGTTTTCTCACAGATCTCCATCTTCCCCGGTGCCGCCATGATTGTCTACGCCATGACAGGTTTCTTCCTTTCCATGATCTACGGACCGATGACAAAGGTCGTATCGGAGAATACCGAGCCACTCCACGCCACACGCTGCAGCCTCGGCTATACCTTCGCGTCCTTCTTCGGCTCGCCCTCCGCAGGGCTTCTTGCTTCCTTCCTCGTCTGGCAAAGCGTGTTCACCGTCAGCAGCGCCGTGCTCGTCGGCATGTCACTCCTCGGCCTTACTTTCTTTACGATCTTTGAGCGACGCGGCGTTGTCAAATACGGTCAGTACAAGACCGAAAAGAAGGGCTTGCAGAACGTCAAAGTGCTCTTCCGCCATCAGATCGTCAAATTTTCACTCATCTCCATCCTCACGGGCGTCGTGCGTACCTCGGTGGTCTTCTGGCTTCCCACCTACATCACCCAATACCTCGGCTTTTCGGCAAAGGAATCGGCAGGCATCTTTACAGGAGCCACGTTCGTCATCTCCTTGACGACCTTCATCGCCGTCTTTATCTACGAGCGTTTGGGACAGGACATGAACAAAACCGTACTCATCATGTTCATCTCCGCCTCCCTGTTTTTCATTTTGACCTACCTTGTATCACATCCGAGCCTTAATATTGTGTTCATTGTCCTTGCGATCATGGCCTCCAACGGAGCTGCGAGCATGCTCTGGAGTCGCTATTGCCCGAGCCTGCGCGACACCGGCATGGTCTCCTCGGCAACGGGTTTTCTCGACTTTTTGAGCTACATGTCCGCAGCAACTGCCAATCTGATCTTCGCTAACGCCGCTACCGCGATCGGTTGGGGCGCGTTGATCCTCGTATGGTTTGCCCTGATGCTCGTCGGCGTCATTGTCTCGTTGCCGTACGGTACACTCGCAAAGCGATTTAAAAAAGGATAAATACAGCGCGGAGGCACGTTTTTACAAGGAGCTTTCCGCGCTATTTCTTCGCAAAAAAATATTTTCTAATTTTTTTCGAAAATATTTTCTAATTTTTTTCGAAAACCTCTTGACAAACAAAACGAGTTGTGGTATAATACCCATGTTATCCGAAGACAGCAGGTTCCGGTAAAAGCATGCAGCTTTCCTGCCGAGGGGAAAATTGAACTCTTTTTTGTGTGTCAATCTTTCTTCAAGGCGTCCTGTGTGTGCCGGAAGGAAGATTTTTTTATTCGCCAAAATCTAATAGGAGGTGAAATCACATGCCCAGCAATTCCATTCTTGCTCAAAAGCAGCAGCTCGTTGCAGACCTGGCGGAACAGATTAAGAATTCCGCAGCAGGCGTTGTTGTAAACTACCAGGGTATTACCGTGGATAAGGATACCGCAATGCGTAAGGCTCTCCGTGAGGCAGGTGTCAAGTACGTCGTTATGAAGAACACCATGACCGGAAGAGCATGCGATATGGTCGGCTACGGTGACATGAAGCAATACCTGAACGGTATGACTGCGATCGCGATCAGCGAAAACGATCCCGTTGTCGCAGCAAAAATTCTTAAGGAATACGCAGATAAGGTTGAATCCTTCAGCATTCTCGCAGGCTACGTAGACGGCGCGGTTATCGACGCGAACACCGTTAACGCTCTGGCAGAGATTCCGAACAAGGAAACTCTTATCGCGAAGTTCCTCGGCTCCATCCAGTCTCCCCTGTACAAGTTCGCTTACGCGATCAAGGCAGTGTGCGACAAGGACGGCGAGCCCGCAGCAGAAGAGGCTCCCGCAGAGGCTTAATTACAGTCCCCTGCCCCCTACTTCTTATTCACGGGTACCGATCCCCGCATAGCATCGGAATAAATTAAAATTAAAAACTCACATTTTGGAGGTAAATGAAAATGGCATCCGAAAAGATTACTAACATTCTTGAAGAGATCAAGTCTCTGACCATTCTTGAGCTCAACGACCTGGTTAAGGCAGTTGAGGAAGAGTTCGGCGTATCCGCAGCAGCTCCCGTTGGCGTTGTTGCAGCAGCAGGCGCAGCTGCTCCCGCAGCTGAGGAAAAGACCGAGTTCGACGTTATCCTTGCAAGCTTCGGTGCTAAGAAGCTCGACGTTATCAAGGTTGTTCGCGAGCTGACCGGTTTGGGTCTGAAGGACGCAAAGGATCTCGTTGAGGGCGCTCCTAAGGCAGTTAAGGAAGGCGTTTCCAAGGACGAGGCTGAAAAGATTAAGGCTGCTCTCACCGAGGCAGGCGCAACTGTTGAGCTGAAGTAATTCAACCCAACCAAAGCAATTCGTCTTATCTGTCAACCGATAACCGAAACAGGCTACCGTGCAAGCACGGTAGCCTGTTTTCGTCACGCGAAACCGTCAAGAAATGAAGATTCGCTTTTTCTTTTGAAAAAAATCGACTTTTTTTCAAAAACCTATTGCAATTTCAAAAAAAGTATGCTATAATATAGAAGTTGCAGGAAACATGCAAACAGGGGTATAGCTCAGCTGGTAGAGTACCGGTCTCCAAAACCGTGGGTCGCGGGTTCGAATCCTCCTGCCCCTGCCAACAAAAAAAGAACATTTGTCTACCAAGACAAATGTTCTTTTTTTGAACTAAGTGTTCCGCAAGCGGAACGTGAAGTGTCCTTTGGACGTGAAGCGCACTTCGTGCGTGAAGTGTGCTTCGGCGCGATATGCGGAACACTTAACTTCACTATGCCGCAAGACATAACTTCACTGCGGCATCGCCGCATCTTCACTGTTGAAATATTCGCAAATGTATGATATAATGATCATAAAAGTGAGGTGCATATCATGTCCGAGTCAAAACTTCGCACGCAATCTATGGAATGTGCAGTCCAAATCATAAATCTTGTTAAATCACTCAAAGAAAAGCGGGAGTCTATAATATCCAATCAAATCGGCAGAAGCGGCACTTCTGTTGGTGCGAATATCCGTGAAGCCCAGTACGCCCACGGAAAAGCAGATTTTATTGCCAAACTTCAAATTGCCCTTAAGGAAGCCAATGAAACGGGGTATTGGTTAGAACTTCTATATAAATTACATTGCTGAAAACGAATATAAAACGCTTGATTCCGCTTGCACAAGTATTAGAGTAATGCTTATATCTTCTATCAATACAGCAAAGGAGAACACGAAATGAAAAAATGGGTAGTTGAGGATTGGGGATTTGAATTGACCGCGACCGAAGGCCAAGCGTCCCATTGTAGACTTGGATTGGAAAAGGGCGACAAATTTACTTTTGCTTACGAATGCCCGGCGGGAATGTGTCCAAGAGTAATGGCGCAGGTGTATACATGGTGTGAAGTTGTCCGATGTGGCGGGGATTTTACTTATCGAGGATCAAAGGAAAAGTACGAGATTAATTTGGTTTGTCCTTGCGGTTGTATTCATTTTTATCTTAAAGCTATACCGATAAACAGAGATGAAAACGGAAAAGCTTTGCCTAATAATCCAAAACCAATAGATTAAAGTTGACCTTTTATCCGCAATAAGGCAACAAAAGGGGCAGGAGTCACGACGAAGTCGTGCGCACGCAACGCGCGCCCGCGGCGACGTTTGCGCTTTCGTGCGCAACGCGCGCAACGGCGGTGTTTAGGCGCCGAGCAAACTCGCGTTGAGAGAAGCCGCAAGGTCATCGAGGCTGGTTCAGAATCCTCCTGTCAAATTCCATCACACATAATTTCCACGCCGCACATAAGCAACGCAAAAGAGCGTCGATCAAAGCAGATCGACGCTCTTTATTTTTATTCCTCCGTTTTCGAATCTGTCGTTACAACTTCGATCGGAGTAGCTTCCTTTTTGTTCTTTTTCAGGAATTTCTGGAACAGGATCACTCCGACGATCAGGACGACACCGATGATATCAGTGACCGTCTCGGGAATGATCAGCATCAAACCCGCCGCTAAAAGCACGATGCGCTCGATCCATCCCGCATGGCGAAGAACGTAGCCCTCAAGACCTGCGGCAATGCCGAAAATACCGAACAGAGAGGTCACCGCAATCTGAACAATCTGCAACGGATGCGTATCGATAATCAGCATCGCAGGATTCAGTGCAAAGATATACGGAACGATGAAAGCGGCAATTGCCAGTTTTGTCGCGATCACACCTGTTTTCAGCGGATTGGACTTTGCGATCGCACTTCCCGCATAAGCAGCAAGCGCTACGGGAGGCGTAATATCCGCCACAATTCCAAAATAAAACACGAACATGTGTGCCGCAAGCATGGGAATTCCCATGTTGATCAAAATCGGAGCGGTAATGGTGGACATGATGACGTAATTTGCTGTCGTCGGCACACCCATACCCAGCACAATACAGCACAGCATCGTCAGGAACAATGCCAAAAGCGTTGAGCTTCCCGCCAGCGGAACAATCCACGCAATGAGGAGTGAACCCAAACCCGTGGTTGCCACGCATCCGGAGATGATACCCGCCATACCGCAGGCAACCGCAACGCCTATGGTACTGTTCGCGCCTCCTTCAAAGCCCTCAAAGACCTTTTGGGGCGTCAGCGGCGCATGCTTGGAGAACGCCGAGCAGACCACTGCAACCGCGATACCGCAGAAGAGCGCGGGACCGGTTTCCAGAAAAATTGCCATCACAAAATAAGCAACAAGCGGAATCGCCATCAGGAGGATGCCTCGCAGCGCTGTCTTGATCTTCTGCTTATCGCGCGAAATCAGATCGTCCACGAAGTTTTCATCCATCAAGCTGATCGCCATCGCAAACAGAATCGCATGGCTTGCTGACATCGCGGGTGTGAAGGAATCCATGCAGATCACCAGCACCACAATCGGCGTCAGCAAATATCCTTTTTTCAGAATCAGTTTGAAGAAGTTGGGAAGCGTTTCCTTGGGAAGCCCCTTGAGCCCCAATCGCTTTGCCTCAAAGTGAACCATCATAAAGATGCCTGCGAAATACAGGACGGCGGGCAGAATTGCCGCAATCACTATGGTGGCGTACGGAAGCCCCGTGATCTCTGCCATCAGGAACGCCGCCGCGCCCATGATCGGAGGCATGATCTGTCCACCCGTAGATGCCGCCGCCTCGACCGCCGCCGCGAATTCGGGCTTATAGCCCGTGCGCTTCATGGTCGGAATAGTCACGGCACCCGAACCGACAGTGTTTGCCACCGATGAGCCCGAATACATCCCCTCAAGAGCCGAGGAGATGACCGCAACCTTCGCGGGTCCTCCCGCGGAGGAACCTGCGATCGAGTTTGCGAGGTCAACGAAGAACGTGCCGATGCCCGTCTTTTCCAAAAACGAGCCGAACACGATGAAAATCACGATAAATCCACTACATACGGCAATAGGCGATGCAAAAACGCCGTTATCGAGATTGTAGAACAGATCCCAGATCAGGCGCATCGGCACTGTGGAGGGGTTGCGCGTATACAGCACGTAAACGGTATATGCAACAAACGCTCCAACCACCACGAGCAACGGAATTCCCACCGCACGGCGGCAGACCTCTGCCAGAAGCAGAATACCGATGATACCGATCACAATCAGGTCCCAGCCGATGATACCGCCCGTGGAGATGACCTTACCCTGCATAATCGGGTAATACAGATATACGGCAAGCGAAAGAATCGCCAGCACCAGATCGTACCACGGGATGTAATTGACACGCAGGGCGTGTTTTTTACATGCGGGAAACTTGAGATAACCGATAAAAAGCGTCAAGCCGACAAACAGTGGTAACTTGGTATGCAATGTTTGTCCGTTCATCAGAAGTGCGGAAACAATCACATAGACGGCAAATGCCACGAGAAGCACACGGTAAACGTACAGACGCCAACCGGTCAGTTCACGGGACTTGCTGTCCGCATCCAATTCCTTGAGAATTTTCTGCGCGTCCTGCTCCGCTTGGGTTTTCATTTGCGTATCCAAATCGATAACTCCTTAACGGGAATTATGCACCGATCTCGGCGATATTCTCCACCGTCTGTCCCAGCTCCTTGTAGTACTTTGCGGCACCGGGATGCACGGGAACGTTACCGACAGTGGTAAACGCACGGTCTACGTCCATGTTGGAGGAGATGCTGTGCGCGTTGAGCAGCTCGGGCTTGCTATCCCAGAGTGCCTTGGTCAGGTTATAAACAACCTCCTCGCTCAAGGAATTGGAAACAATGTAGGTCGCGGTAACACCGATGGTCTTGACCTCCTCACCCTCGGGGATGAAATCGTACTGTGCGTGGGTGATGGTCTGCTTTGCAAAGACGTCGTATTTGCCGTCGATCTTATTATCGTTGATGAACTCCTCCATAACGGAATCATCCAGGCTGATCATGTAAGCGCCCTTGGGATTGCCGCCTGCGGCAAGCTCGGTAATGGAGGTTGCGGGAGCACCGGAGGTGAAGAAGAATACGTCAAGCGCGTCGTCCTTCACAGCGTCGGCAGACTTTGCAACAGAGAGGTTCTGAATCTGAATGTCGGGAGAGGTCCAAGCACCGTCAGAATTCTTCTCGAAAGTCAGACCGTACTTGGTCATCAGGGCAATTGCATTCGCCTCAACGCCGGAGCCCATGTCACCGATGGAAACCTTCAGATTCGAGCCCTTCAGATCCGCCAGAGTCTTGACCTTGTCAGCGTTTCTGCCGTGGCAGACGATCTGCACAACCTCGGGATACACATGAGCAAGAACCGAGAAGTTCTTGATTGCGTTGTCCTTAAAGTTGTCGGTTAAGCCGTTGTAGGCGTTGACCATGGTATCGTTCTGCACGATTGCCATGTTGCAGTCGCCGATAGCGATCGACTTGAGACTGTCAACCGAGCCGCCCGAGGGAAGCACGGTGCAGGTGTAACCGGTCTTGTTGCCGAGCATGGGAGCCGCGGCGTTGGTAAAGCTGTAATATGTACCGCCCGTACCGCCGGTCTTGATGTTGATGGTGGTTCCCGTCGCGCCGCAGGATGCGAAGGAGAGAACACAGGTAGAAAGAATAACTACGGTGAGAATGAGAGAAAGAATCTTTTTCATGATAAAGTCCTCCTATATAAATATTTTCTCATGATAATTATAACACAAAAAAATGCATCCGTCAAGGGCAAAATGCGTACAAACGGATACATTTTTTATTGTTTTTGAATTTTTTATGTTTAAACTTGCAAAATGCGACTTTCAAGCCGATCATCCGATCTCATCCAAGCGTTGCAGCAATTGTATTTTCATCGAATTGAAATCGTTCCAATCACGGCTGATCAGATCCCGTTCCCTGCTTTGATCCACGCACAAACCAATCTGCTGACGGTAATCTTCAAACGCATCCAACGATTGCGCATCAAAGAAGAATATCCGATGTAAGAGCGCGTTTGCCTCGTCGGAATTGTGGAGACGCAAGGCATGGAGCAATTCGTAATCCACGATTCCGCGCCGCAAAAGCTTATACCGCAACGACAGCAAAACCGATCCGTTGTGTGACGGATAAACGAAATTGACATCCCCTGCCCCAAAGGAGCTGTAACGGATATCCTTGCGCGGATCCTTCGGATAGAGGCAATAATTCCACCGCAAAAAGCCGTCCGTGCCGAACAGATCGGTCAAGGGACCGATGCAGCGGTTATCGATCAACGGGTTGATAATTGCGTTGTTCGGAATCGATCCAAAACCACACACGTACCATAAAAGCTTTTTGTGCGGGAACTGCGCCTTATGCTCCATCAAACGCTTGTACTCCCGATTGAAGCAGCTCAAAGAAGGCTCCACAGTATCGATCCGATCCTGAAATTCCTCGATGAAATTCGAATGAAGAATTGCAGTAGAACAACGGAAGGCGGGAGCGATCTCCTTCAGCAATGTCAACGTGGTGCTGTATCGCTCCACATCGGACGGCTCATCCGCACCGATGCGCACCCGTTCGATCTGCCCGGTCTGCTTGAAGTAAGCCTCCAATGCCTGAATATAGGCAATGATCTCTTCCCTCCTGCGCAAATATTTGATGCAGCCATCTGCCTCATCCAGATAGCGCAGTACGATATTTTCCGGATAATCGGAGCACAGCGGTGTCTCGATCAACCTCTGCCATACGTTAACAAGACCGAATATTTCAATGTCTCCGCGCATCCCCGCCTCGGTACAAAGATCAATATAGCGCTGCATTTTACTGTAATCGTACGCAAAGCTACCGTCGACCTTTTTCACAATCCCGATGATGGAATATTCAAACAAATTACCGGGATACTCACAGTTAGAGGCGCAGCCCTGCCCTCCCCACGGGATTTCTCCCGCGCAAACCGTAATCGATTTTTGTCCGAGCGCCGCAATGCTTCGAACGTACTCTTCCAAAACCTTGAAATGTGCATCGCTCCAGATGCGGACGTCGTGATGACGCGCCACTGACGAAAGATGCTGCCACAGATTCAGATACATACACCAATTTTGGGGATCGGGCAACACGTAACGGGATACCGTCAAAGGGATTTCACGGGTCAGCACAACCTCCTCATCCTCTCCGTAAAAGGAGCGATACACCGAGACCTTCACCGTGTGATTTCCGGGAAGCGCATCAGCAGGAACCTGAATCTCCGCCCAAATGCCGACCGGAACATTCGCACGGCTCTCCACCACGTCCTGCGTCAACAGCACGTCTGCCTTCTGCACATCGTCGTTATCGGTCATCCAGCCCTCCGGATTCAGCTCCACATCAAAAGGGGCGCTGACCGCAATGCGGATCCGTTCATGCTTTCCGTAAATTCTCGCATTTTTATCAGAAAACCATTCTGCCGTTCCCACGTTCACACTATATTGAAAATTCGATTGAACGATGATCTGGAATGCCGCCGTATCGTTGCGCGCACTGACCAAGCACGTCAGTTCCGGAATGGGATTTCCCCGATCATCCAGTCTGACACGGTATGCTTCATTCGTAATTTTTGCAACCGTTACCATACCAATTCTCCTTTCCTATTCATGCTGTGTATTATTTTGCTGAAATGATCTCCAAAAGCTCGTCCGGATGCGCGACAATCACGTCCGCACCGTTCTCCTCCAGCTCCGCGCGATCGCGGAAGCCCCAGAGCACACCGATCGTATAAAGTCCCGCATTCTTGCCCGTCTTCATATCGGTAGAGGTGTCACCGACGTAGACGCATTCATCTTTTTGTATGCCGAGGCGCTCGATGAGATTCAATACCGCCGTGGGATCGGGCTTGATCGGCACACCGTCCACCTGTCCCGTGACAAAATCAAAATATCCGTCTCCGAAGATCTCGCGCACGACCGACTTGGTCGCGAAATCCGGCTTATTGGAAACAATGGCGGTTTTGATCCCGTGCTTGCGCAACCCCTCCAGCATCGACACGATTCCGTCGTAGGGAGCGGTCAGATAGGTCACGTTCGCGTTATACGCCGCATTGTAATCGGCAAACACACGTTCAAACAGTGCCTCGCCGTCACATCCGCGCTCACGAAGCGCACCGTGGATCAGATTTTTGGCACCCGTTCCCACCAGATATTTGTACCGATCGACCGAAATCGGTGCCACACCGTGCTTTTCCAGGGCATAGTTGGCGTAATAGGCAATCGTTGTAATGGTATCCAACAGCGTACCGTCCAAATCAAAAATACAAAGCTTGATCATCGTTATCTGCACTCCTCACAGCGACGCAGGAAATTCTCAAAGAGCGCATGCTCTGCGGACTGCTCTTGGCGAAGCAAAAGCTCGGGATGCCACTGCGTTGCAAAGACGTTGTGCATTTTCCACTCGATTGCCTCGGCGACGCCGTCGTCGGTCGTTGCCACGACTGAAAGATCGGGTGCGATGCCGTCCAGCTCCCATGCGTGGTAGCTGTTGACCGTCGTGCGTTCAGTGCTGAACACGTCATAGACGAACGAGCCCTTTTCGATATTGATCGGATGGGAATGCGCCGTGTCGTTCTCATGTACCTTGGAGTCCTTCATACGGCGCAGTCCGCCGCCGAAAAACACGTTGATCGCCTGATGACCGCCGCAAATGCCGAAAATCGGCTTGCCTGCCTCGTAAAAATACTTGATCAGTGCGCTGTCCAATGCATACTCGTCCACGGGCGGCTCCTTTTCCAGAGGCGCTCCGTTATAGTATTTGGTCGGAATATCGGTCGCAGAGCCGGGTATGATCAGTCCGTCGCATGAAGCGCAAATCGACTCGATCGCCTCTTCGGAGAGCACCGCAATGATGCCGACACCGTATTTTTTTGCCAGATGCATATAATCCTCGGAGCACATCCAACGGACGTTCCAGACCGCCGCCTCATTTCCCATCGTCATGTGGCGAAGTGTAATTGCAAGATTCATAACTGTTTCTCCTTTGGTGATTTTATATAGTTATTACTTTTCCTCAATGATCTGCCGGGTTCTCTGCGCAAAGAGCACCAGGTCAAAATACGGATGAATTTCCGGCTCGATCACGGACAGATAATCGATCATACCGTCAAACAGCGCCTTTGCACCGTCAATATCATTTTTCGATAGAGAAACGTAGATTGCAGAGAGGCGCTTGCAGTACTCGCCGTGGTAGGTAAGAATTTTCCACGATTCGCGGTGGCACTTGTCGGCGGCATTGCGATTCTTCTCTACCGTCGGCACAAACGCATCCACAAGCGCTGGAACGGTCGCGATCCGCTTGCCGATCGCCTCATTGCCGATAATCCCCGCCTTCTTGGAGTTGACGTCCACAGCACCCGTGTCCTGTGCCGTTACGTCGGTATTTTGCGCCAGCGCGCGAGGCGAGAATGCATTCGTTACGTCATCCAGATACGCCTTTGCCGCACGCCAATCCGCGCCGAAGGACGCCTGCATGTAAGCGTCAATAAACGGCTCGGTCTCGATCGTTCTGTCAAATTCAAATTCTCCCACCATCGCCGCGGGAAGTCCTGTCGGGAAATAGGAGCGCTGGGTCTGATCGCTCATCACACCGTCAAAGCCCGTACGGTACAGATTCTTCATATCTCTTGCTACATCCCGTGAGAATTCCATATATCCCGGATCCTCAAAGTGCTTGGTATAGAGGAAATACTCAAACAGGAATTTCGGTCCGTCAAACGTGCATTTCCATGCATCGGTAAAGGAGAGCACCTGTGCAAAGCCGCCCTTGGGGGAGCAGTATTGGTTTCTCGTCCACGCCGGAAGCGGCTCGTCACTGCGGCGCTCGGAATACGTATCTCCCGCGACACGCGTAGTTGCCGCCGTAGTCAGAATAAAGCGGCGCGGATTGTTCAATCTCTCCACAATCGGCGGCCAGAGCGTGTCCACGTACATGATAAACACGATCTTTGCGTTGTTTCCGCGTGCGGTCAGGACCGCATCCAGCTCGTTGAGCATGACCACGTACCAGTCGGACGGCGTCTTCATGACACAATCCTCGCATTCGCAATGGTTGTTATTGTAATCCGCCAGCCAGAAATGCAGAAAATCGATATAAGGCTTCTCTTCCAGATAGTCTGCAAGCCAGTTGACGATGTGCTCGCGAATCCAATCCTGCGACATGCACATCTGCGTGAAAAAGGGCGAGGAATGGAACAGCTCACGCTTGCCGCCCACGAGCGCAAACACCTTTTTCGTCTCTTCGGGAATGTCGTAATGCTGTCCCGAGATCATGTGGCGCACACCGAACGGCTCGTTGAGCGCCCCGTGTCCCATCACGTGGAGCTGAAGTCCGCATTTCTTGGTCAGCTTTTCCCACTCCAGCGCATACTCGCAGTACTTCTCATACGGCGGCTCATCCCTGTCATCCAGCAGTGTGTTTACGGCATGCTTGTACCAACGACTCATGTAGTTATAAGGCACGATCTGCTCGATCATAAACAGATTCATGTTGACCTTCGGCAGCCACAAAATCGTGTCACGCACGTGCTCAAAGCTTACCGCACCCTCAATACACTCGCCGCGGAAGGGATAGTCTGCCTTCTTGCGCATACGGAATGCGTGCTTTTTCATGCTTTTTTGCGGAACATACTCGCCCTCTTCGCCGGGGCGCACCCAATAGCAGCCCGCAGACTTAAAGTAATTGTAAATTCCCATCAGCACGCTGCGCTCGTTGCTACCCGCGAAGTAACCCGAAAGGCTATCAATATCGGCGTCGATCACATCGTCGATCATATCGTCGTCCACGTCATCACAGGGAAGCCCGAAATCGGACAGCAATCCCAGAACAATCCCATCTCCGCACTTTGCGGATACTTCGATCGTGCTGTCGATCTCCCTGTCCATCATCTTCAGATATTTTGCCAGCTCCTCCGCAGCATAGCGCAGAGTTTCCGTATCTTTTACAATTCCGATCCGCATTGCAGAATCTCCTTTTCATCACACAAAATGATAAAGCCCGATACGTTACCTCATTATAACACATCGGGCAAAATTGTCAAGGGGATATCGAAAAAAAACGAATATTTTTTGTGTTGCTCACGCCTTATATACCTTCATATCGGTCAGCACACCACGCTCCCAGGAGAGATCCACAGTGCGGTTCCCTATAACTCGCAGCCCCCGTACCTCACCGTTTTTCCAAGACGAAGGAAGCGCGGGCAGCGGTTTGATCTCCTCGCCTTCCGACTGCACCAGCATCTCGCAAAGCGCACTGACGTAGCCGAAATTTCCGTCGATCTGAAACGGCGGATGCACGTCGAACAGATTCGGATACGTGCCTCCCGTGCGTCCGTAAGCACGCTCCTCGTCAGGCACAACGGGCGACAATTGCATCTGCAAAAGACGCAACGCCTCGTCGCCGTCGCCAAGACGTGCGTAGCAATCCGCTTTCCACGTCAGCGACCAGCCCGTCGAGGGCGCATCACGCTTGTCCAACGTTTTCCGCGCAGCGTCGCGCAATGCGGGCGTCGATTCGTTGATTGCATTCGCGGGATAGAGCGCATACAGATGGGAAATGTGCAGATGATCCTTTTCGTTCTCGGGATATTCCACGTCCTCGCCGAGATACCACTCCTCAAGCCGCCCGTCGGACAACAGTCGCGTCGGCATCATGCGCGGCAGCTCCCTCTGAATATCTGCAGTCACATCATCCGAAATTCCGAGAATTTCCGAAGCACGCATACAGTTTTCAAACAGCTCGCGTGCGATCTGCATGGACATCGCCGTGGTCTTTGCCGTGGCGATCAGCCTGCCCTTGAAAATGAAGAAATTTTCGGGAGAGGTCGCGGGGCAGAACGCGCGATAGCCGTCCACATCCACAAGAATATCAAGATAAAACCGCGCCGCCTCGCGCAAAATCGGATAGACACGCGCAAGATAATCCGAATCCTGCGTATATTCGTATTTTTCAAACAGATGGTGGCAGAGCCAACCGCTGCCGAACGGCCAGAAGGAGTACAGCGGCTCCCCCTTGATCGGTGCGGTGTGCGCCCAGATGTCGGAGTTGTGGTGACAAACAAAGCCGCGCGCGCCATACAGAACCTCGGCGGTTTTTCTCCCATGCACCGAGATATCCTCGATCAACCGATCCAGCGGCTCGGTCATCTCCGTAAGTCCCACGGCAAGCGTTGGAAAATAGTTCATTTGCAGATTGATGTTGAGCGTATAGTTCGATGACCATGCGGGATCGGTCTGATCGCACCAGATGCCCTGCAGGTTCATCGCACACGAACCCTCACGGCTCGCCGCGATCGTAAGATAGCGACCGTAGTTGAATTTCAGTGCGTAAAGCCCCGCATCGGGCGCACCCTTTCCGCCATTGTGCCGCGTAATCCGCTCGTCGGTCGGAATTTCGGCACAGCCGTCCGAGCCGAGAGAGAAATACACGCGGTCGTAAAAGCGAGATACGTCCGCGATATGATCGGCGCGCATTGCATCATATCCCTTTGCAAGCGCGGCTGTCAGAACCGCATCGGCAATCGCGCACTCGTCGCGCCCCTCGGTCTGCGGATCCTTGTCAAAGCCCGCATACGAGGTTTCAACCGAGAGATAAATATACAAATCGCTCGCGCCCTTGATCAAAAGCCGCGCACCGTCCTGCGAAAGCGTTCCGTCACACCGTACCGCGCATTGAACACAAGCACGCATGCCGCGCTTCCCTTCCACGCTCTCGTCCTTGGCGTCGCGGCGGATCTGCAACAGAGAATAGAGCGGCGCCTCGCCCGTCATCCGCAAGCCGTCCGCGCTCACACGAAAATCGGAAAGCAGCGGCGAGGTCAACGACAGCGCAAAATCCCGTGCCGCGCTTGCCGTCACGTGCCAGCAAAAAACACGGTCGGGATAGGAAACAAAGCATTCACGCTCGACCGCAACACCGTCCGCCACAAAACGCTCCTCGGCAATCGCCTCACGCAAAAACAGCGCACGCTGATAATCTTCAACCGTTTCCGCGCAGCATTCCAAATACACGTCGCCGATCGGCTGATAGGCGGCATGCCGCGCACCGACGCAAAAGCCATTCTGCAATACGTCCTGCGCCTCGTCAAATTTTCCGTCCAGTGCCAACCGTTGCGCTTGCAAATATGCATCACGGTCAGCTTTATTTAACCCGTCCGACGGGCATCCCGTCCAGAACGTGTCGTGATTGAGTCCGATGCGCGCCTTCGTTGCACCTCCCCATACCATCGCGCCCAACGTTCCGTTTCCGAGCGGCAGCGCCTCCTCAAAAAAAGACGCCTCGCGCCGATACCAAAGACAGTCATTCTCTGAAAATTGCAGCATTCGAAATCTCCCTTCACTGTCATATTGAAAAAAATCAATAAAACGAGCACGACATCTGCTCGTATCTATTATACAACGCGTATGCCGTGCCTGTCTTTGGAAAATCGTAAACAATTTTTGCACAATCGTAAATTTGACAAACCGCTTAAAACCGTATCTGATTCTGATACCCCGTCAGAATTCCCTCACGGTACAGGTGCGAGTCGTTGGACAGCTGCAATACCTTCGGATACACGTAGCCGCCGAATTCCGAAAAATCGATCACGCTCATTCCTGTGTGTCCCATGTCAAAACGCGTACAGAACATCGGATATGGGATGTCCAGCATACTGCTGAAGAACGACATTCCAAAGCCCTGGTGCGCAAACAGCGCAACGCGCTCGTCGTGCGGAGCAATCGCCTCAAAGCGTTTGTTTTCGCGATCATGTCGATAACCGAGCGACAAAAAGAACGCATCTACCGCCTCGTCCACGCGCTTCATGCCCGTGCCAAACGTCTCGGGCAATGCGGGATCGCGATACCATTCGTTTCCCAGTGCGCGCATCGTGGGCGAATTGAACAGACGCGTCGTTTCGGGATGCTGAAAGCCCCACGTGCGAGAGCCATCCGCACGCAAAACGGTAAACTCCTGCCAAGCCACCGCCTCGTCCGCCCAATCGCAGACCGTCATCTCCTTTTTCAGGAGCCTGCAGGTCGGTTCAGCTGTCTGTCGGGCGCGGTTTGAGGTCGATGCAAATACACGGTCCACACCGTACAGGCACAGCCGCTTTGCAACGGCATTCGCCTGCTCATGCCCCAGTGGCGTCAGCATGTCGGGGTCATAAATCGGATCGCCGTGACGAATATAAAAAAACAGCATGATCAATTTCCTCCAAATTATATATCCAACATCTCAATGGCGCACTTTTGAAGTGTCCCGCCCACATATTGAAGCTCGTACACCTGCGCGTTTGGATTGCAACGGATACAGTACTGCTCCGCTCCGTTCTCCACGAACGCCGCGTCGTTATCCACCGCAAGACCGACCATATCCTTTTCCTTCAGCATCGCGTCAAAGGTTTCTCTTCCCGCATCATTGTAGTGCGGACAGTACACCTTGTGGAAGAGATCGAGCATGCCCTCCGCCCAGCAAAAGCTCCAGCCGTCTTTTTTGTGGAAGGATTCGCTGTCGCTGTGTCCGCAAGCAAACCAGCAGATCGCCCCCGCGCTGATGCCTGCAAGCACCGCAGCATCCCGTCGGTAGATTTCCTTCAGACGCACGTCCAGTCCATGCTCACGCCAGACACGCATCATCGAGATCGTATCTCCGCCGCCGACGTAGATCATGTCCGCCCAGGAAAGGAGCGTTTCCATTTCCTCGTCGGTATAGCTTTTTGTAACCAAGCACAACGCCTTGACACGGCATCCGAGCGATTCAAATTTCGCAATTCCGTTCTCGACGTTCGCCTGTGCATCACTTGCCGCCGTCGGGACCAGAAGCACGTTCGGCGTCTCCTTGTTCGTCAATTTTACGGCATACGTATCCAATCGGATCGCGTTTTCCGTCGCGAATCCGCCGATTGCAACCACTCTTCCCATTTCGGATTCCCCTCTATAAAATGTTTTTAATGTGTCAGAAGCAGCATCGCCACAAACAATGCGGCAATGATCCACGAGCTGACCTTAATCTTTTTGAGATCACCGCAGAATGCGCCGATGACGATGTAGGAGATCAAGCCAAAGGCAATTCCGTAGGAGATGTTATAGGTAAACGGCATGATTGTCAGCGTCAGGAACGCAGGAACCGCGACCTTGAAATCGCTCCAATTGATATTTTTGATGCCCCCCATCATCAGAATGCCGACGTAGATCAGCGCGGCAGCGGTGGCACAGCTCGGAACCAGCTGCGCGATGTGACTCAAAAACATTGCAATGAAGAAAAACAGCCCGCAGAACACCGACGTCAAGCCGGTTCTGCCACCCGCAGCGACGCCCGCATTGACCTCGCTGAAGGTGGTCACGGTGGAGGTGCCGCAAAGCGCTCCGGCCGTGGTGGCGATCGCGTCGGAAAGCATGCCCTCGTTCATATTCAGCGGCTCCCCCTTCTCGTCCATAAGACCGGCACGCTCGCAAGCGGCGTACAGCGTACCGAGGGTATCGAACATGTCCACCATGCAGAACGCCAGTGCAGT
>JAFTPJ010000088.1 GCA_017463405.1 Clostridia bacterium | reverse complement strand
CATCATTGATAATTATAGTTTTGATATTATATTGTACAATATAAACAGTACAAAAATGAAGGAGCACGCTATGATTTTAAATGTTGCCGATCGTATTCGTTACATGCGAGAAAAGCTTGGTATGACACAAACCGATCTTGCAAATAAACTCGGAATCTCCAGAAGCGCTGTAAATGCTTGGGAAATGTCTCTTTCCTTCCCATCACTTTCCAACATCGTTGAGATGGCTCGAATTTTTCATGTAACGACAGACTACCTGCTATCTTTCATCGACCGAATTACGGTGGACATCACGGATCTCGGAAATGAAGAACGTGAAGTCATCATCAAAACCGTTAACTGTCTTCAATCCAAAAATTCTTTATCAAAATAAAAAAGGACCGTCTCAATTTGAGACGATCCCTTTTTATTGGAATCAATCAAAATAGCCTTGTCTATAAAGCAACTCTGCAATCAGTACGGCACCGCCTGCCGCGCCGCGGAGGGTATTATGGGAAAGTCCCACAAACTTATAATCAAACAGCGTATCCTCGCGCAATCTACCCACAGTCACGCCCATACCGCCGTAAAGGTCGCGGTCAAGCTTTGCCTGCGGGCGGTTATCCTCCTCAAAGTAGGTAATGAACTGCTCGGGCGCGTGCGGAAGCTTCAATTCCTGGGGCTTGCCGGAGAAATTCTTCCATGCATCCAGGATCTCTTCCTTGGTGGGCTTGTTTTCAAAGCGCACAAACACCGCCGCGGTGTGACCGTCGGTTACGGGAACGCGGATGCACTGCGTGGTAATCAGGGGAGCGTCAGCCTTGACGATCTCACCGTTCTCCACGTGACCCCAGACACGCAGGGGCTCCTGTTCGCTCTTCTCTTCCTCACCACCGATATAGGGGATGACGTTATCGATCATCTCGGGCCACTCGTTGAAGGTTTTTCCTGCGCCGGAGATTGCCTGATACGTGGTCGCAACGACCTCCTTGATGCCGTACTTGAGAAGCGGCGTCAGAGCGGGAACGTAGGATTGGATCGAGCAGTTGGGCTTAACTGCGATGAAGCCGCGCTTGGTACCCAGACGCGCGCGCTGTGCGGCAATGACCTCCAGATGCGCATCGTTGATTTCCGGAATCACCATCGGAACATCGGGGGTCCAGCGGTTTGCGGAGTTGTTGGAAACCACGGGGATCTCCGCCTTGGCATACGCCTCCTCCATGGCACGAATCTCGTCCTTCTTCATATCGACAGCACAGAAGACGAAGGAACACCGCGCTCCCACCTCTGCGATATTCGCCGCGTCAACGACCACCATGCTATTGAACTGCTCGGGCATCGGAACACACATCTTCCAGCGCGTGCCGACAGACTCCTCATAGGTCTTTCCCGCGGAGCGAGCGGACGCCGCCAGCACGGAAACCTCAAAATAGGGGTGATCTGCAAGAAGCGTCAAAAAGCGCTGACCGACCATACCGGTCGCACCAATCACGCCAACCTTCATTTTACTCATAACAATTGTCCTTTCTGACTTTAGTTTGTGAAAGTATAATAATATACTATTATACACGATTTGCAAAGAAAATGCAATACCCTTCTTGACATTTTTTCGCCGAAATAGTATAATAGATACGACACTTTTTTGGGGAGAATGCTTATGAAACTGCAATTGGTGGCAACCTGCCTGTTTGGACTCGAAAAACTGCTCGGCGAGGAGATCGACGCGCTGGGACTTGTGCGCCTTGACACAATGGACGGACGCGTGACCTTTGAAGGAACCCTCGCCGACGTCGCGCGCGCCAATATTGGATTGCGCTGCGCCGAGCACGTCTTTATCAAGCTCGGCTCCTTTCCCGCCACAAGCTTTACCGAGCTGTTTGACGGCGTCAAATCACTCCCCTGGGAGGAATGGGTCGGCAAGAATGACGCCTTCCCTGTCAAGGGACATGCCATCAAAAGCAAGCTCTACTCGGTTCCCGATTGCCAGAGCATCGTCAAAAAGGCGGTCGTACAGAGGCTATCGGAGCATTACGGTATCAAATGGTTCGCCGAGAGCGGCGTGAAATATCAGATCGAATTTTTTATCTTCAAGGACGTGGCAACGCTGATGATCGACACGTCGGGCATTCCGCTCCACAAGCGCGGCTACCGTCCGGCGGCAGGTCCGGCACCGTTGCGCGAGACACTGGCAGCGGCATTGGCGTTGACTGCCAGACCGCGTGAGGACGTGCTGTTCTGGGATCCTATGTGCGGCTCGGGCACCATCGCCATCGAGGCGGCGCTGATCCTTGCCAACCGCGCCCCGGGGCTTGGGCGTAGCTTTGCGGCGGAAGCATTTCCGCAAATTCCCGCCCCACTCTGGCAGGACGCACGCGATGCGGCAGAGGCGGCAATCCGACGCGACAGTCAATATGAAGTATATGCATCCGACATCGACGAGGACATTCTCGACGTGGTCTACGAAAACGCACTGCGCGCAGGGGTTGAGGAGCACATGAGCATCTTCCAAGCCGACGTGCGAAAGCTGGAGAAACCCGAGGGGCGCAGAGGTACGATCGTCTGCAATCCACCCTACGGTGAGCGTCTGATGACCCCCGCCGAGGCGGAGTCACTTTACCGCGACATGGGACGCGCGTTTGCGAATCTCTCCCCGTGGCAGATCTATATCATTACCTCGCACCCGCAATTCGAGCGCTGCTACGGTCAGCGCGCCGACAAGATCCGCAAGCTCTACAACGGCTTGATTCCGTGTAATCTGTATCAGTATTTCAAGCCGAGAGATAAGAAATAACCTCCGAAAATCATCCAAAAACAGCATTTCTACCGTTGGTAGACACTTCAATCACAGCTTTTTGGTTGAAAAAATGCGCCGTGTGTGATATTTGGAAACTATATTTGCGAGCTCCGCGAAAAAAAAGGACTTTCACAAGGTCAATTGGGGGAAAAGCTTGGCGTCAGTAACAAAGCCGTATCAAAATGGGAAAACGGCGGCGCGTATCCATCAACCGAATTGATGCTTCCGCTCGCACGTGAGTTGGGTATATCCATTGAAGAATTGTATACCGCCGTTTCAAACGCCAAGGTTAAAAAAAGCGTAGTACGAAAGCTTCCGGATACCCTTACGTAAAAAACAAAACCGATCATATTGGGGCTTTCATTATTTACACTTTTGGTATTAGTTCTGCACATATTGCTTGCAACCACACCGGATAAAATCATGATGCCGATAGCAACATCGATTGCAGTGTTTCTCATATACGGTATGATCAGACTTGAATTTTGGATGTTCAAAAAAATAGCGATTGCTTCCAAATATATCGATCTGATCAGCATGATTTTGTTGATCATGTGCGTAATATGCGTTGCGCTTACAGTGTTTTACGGTGTCGCACAATTTCCAAACGGCTTTTCACCTATGTCAGGCGCAGCAACCGGAATCGCCGCAGGTATCCTGCACAGCCATAAAAAAAGAATATAAAATCAAGGGAGTCTCCGATACAATTTGGAAACTCCCTTGTTGAATTATCCCTTCCCTTCGTCAATTACCGCATCCATTTCCTCCAGTGCGGCAATGCGGTAAGGGTACGCCTGATCTCCGCGCTTGGAGGAGTCGCAAAGAAAATAATGCCGCCCGGAATGCTCCAGCATGACGCGCTTCATGTCGCGCTCTGCCTTGGAGGTGTCGTAAATCTCGCCCCCGTATACACCGCGTGCCGAGAAAAAGAATGCATCCGCCCGAATGCCGCGCACAAACCGCTCCGCCTCGCTCCCTACCAATGCAATCGAGCTGTTCAGCATTTCCCCGCCCGTGCAGTAATTGTGCACCTTCATCTCGGACAGCACAATGTTCAGGTGCGGATTATTGGTAATCACGGTCAGATTGGGAATATCCTTCAGATACGGCGCGAGAAAATAGGTTGTGGATGAGGCATCTATAAAAACGGTTTCCGCTGCGTGAAGAAGCTGCGCCGCCTTGGCACAGATGCGTTGCTTTTCGGCAATATTTTTGACACCGCGGATGGAGAGCGGTTGTTGATCGAAAAAGTTTTCGTTCAGCACCGCACCCCCAAAGCTTCTCTTCAGAAGTCCACGCCGCTCCAGCTCCGTTAAATCCCTGCGCACCGTGGCAGGACTGCAGTACAACGCCGCACACAGCTCCTTGACCGTCATTTCCTTTTCCTTTTTCAGCAATCGCAAAATATCATCCTGCCGTTTTAATTGTAGCATATCGCACCTCCGATTGATCGAATTTGATCGTTTCGCACATTATTATAGATCATTTATGATGAAATGTCAAGAGTTTTACAAACAATTGACACAAAGCACTCAATCTGCTACAATGGATGTATCAAAGCGAAAGGAGCTTTTCATGAACATCCAAGATTTATTGAACCGCGACATTGTCTGCTCCTGCGGCAAAACGCACCGATGCGACATCGAAGTCCTCGAAATCGGTACCAACGCGCTGGAGACCTTGGCACACGCGACCGAGGAATACCGTCAGGTGCTTCTTGTTGCCGACGGTAACACCTATCCGCTCTGCGGCGAGCGCGTCAAAGCGCTTCTCGGGGCTCGCCTCGGTGCTGTCTGCCTGTTTGAAGTAACCGATCCGCTCGTTCCCGATGAGAGTGCGATTGCACGGATTGAATCGCAGATAACAGCCGAAACCGATCTGATCCTCGGTATCGGATCGGGCGTCATCAACGATCTTTGCAAATACGTCTCCTTTTATCACGGCATCCAAAGCGGCATCATCGCCACCGCTCCGTCCATGGACGGCTACGCATCCTCGGGGGCGGCAATGATTCTCGGCGGCATGAAGGTCACGCATACAACACATGCCCCCACAATCATCATCGGCGACACCGATATTTTGAAAGATGCCCCCATCCGTATGATCCGTTCGGGCTACGGTGACATCATCGGCAAATACAGCTCACTCAACGACTGGGAGCTGGCGCACCTGATACGCGGTGAGCATTTTTGTCAGCCTATTTACAATCTGGTGCTGGAAACAACCGACGGCATCCGAGATTCGGTCGATGGCATTGTGGCACGTGAGCCTTGGGCAATCGAAAAGCTGATGCGCGCCCTTGTGCTGATCGGCATGACGCTGACCCTTGTGGAAACCACGCGACCGGGCTCGGGAAGTGAGCATCATCTGTCACACTTTTTTGAAATCGTCGGGCTGGTGCATCATCAAAAGCACCTCTCCCACGGAACCGACGTCGCGTACAACACGATTCTCACAGCAGGCATGCGCGAGCAGATCTGCCGCCTCCCCCCTCCTCTCTTTTGTGAGGAATCGGAGGCAGACAGATTGCAGGCATGGAAACGCATTTATGCATCGGTATCGGACGAGGTTGAACAGCTGCAAGAAGAAGCAGGTAGTTATACCACAGATCTCAAGCCCACCTATACGGAGCACTGGGCAGAGATCAAAGCCATCCTCTCCAAGTGCCCGACCGCCGCAGAATGTAACAGGATGATGGAAGCGGCGGGATTGCATTTTTCGGAATGCGAGAACCTGTACGGACACGACAAAATCTGCGATGCGATGCTCTACGGCAAGGATCTGAAAAACCGATACAGCGTGCTGTGGCTCTATTACGCACTGTTCTCGGGACAGGCGTCGGCTGTGGATTATCGGTTGTTCGACCTTCAATAGGAGGTAACTATGGTATACGATTTTCAGGCACTGTCGGAGATTTTTGAGCAAATTCCGACCGACGCCCCGCAGAACATCGCCAAACTCATCCATTCCCACCCCCGCATCTTTTTGTACGGTGCGGGACGGTCGGGGCTGATGCTCAAGGCGTTCGCCATGCGTCTTGCGCAAGCGGGATTTGTTACGTTCGCCGTGGGAGAAACCGTCACGCCCGCGATCGTAAGGGGCGATCTTCTGATCGTCGCATCCGCCTCCGGAAGAACGGCAAGCGTGCTCCGATGCGCCGAGACCGCACGCACGGTCGGTGCTACGGTTTGCGCCTTGACCGCATCATCCGATGCACCGCTTGCCGCACTTTCGGACAGCACGGTTCTACTCCATGCCCCCACCAAGGACAGCGCACCGTCGTCCTCGATCATGGGAACGCTGTTTGAGCAATCGGTGCTGCTGCTTTGCGATCGAAGTGTCGAGAAGTTGGGAGTAGACGCCGACCAAATGCGTGCACGGCACGCCAATTTAGAGTAAAAATCTGGATGAAACGATAATGTTACTTTCTGCCAACGCGGATATTTCGAGAATCTAGGAGCTGATAAAGGCTTGCGATACACTCGCGGAGCAGGGTTACCGCGTCGGCATTTGTCTTGACGTAGGACATTGCCATGCAAACCGCAACGGCTATAATGTCGCAGACGTGATTTGTAAGCTCGGCTCTCGCATCAGGGTTTTACACATACACAACAATTGCGGCAACATGGATATTCATAAGACGCCGTACATGGGAACAATCGATTGGCAGGCAGTGATGCAGGGACTGGCAGAGATCGATTTCAAGGCTATCTTCAATTTTGAATCGAAGCCCGAGCCGTGCCGTCCCGATTATGAAGCCTACTGTGTCAGCGTAGGACGGTACCTGATCGGTCTTTTCAACAATTTTAAAAACGGAGGAAAAACATGAAGCGCGTACAGGAGCGCTACGAAGAAAAGCAATATGATTTTATCGTCGTTGGCGACGGCATGTCGGGCCTTTGCGCCGCGCTTGAAGCTACACGCAACGGCGTCATTACGGCGCTCATCCACGCACGCCACGCCCCGTATTGGGAGGAAATGCTTCCAGCGAGATCCGCGTACACATTTCGGGAGCCGACCACGGCATGGAAAAGCCCGATTACGCAGAGGGCGGTATTCTTTACGAATTGATGCTGGAAAATAAGGCGAGAAACGACCATTTCAGCTATTCCATCTGGGATATGATTCTGTTTGAAGCCGCGGAAAACCAGGAAAACCTCACGTTTTACTACAACACGGTGATGTACGATTGCGAAACCGAGGCGGATCGCATCACCTCGATCCTCTGTGCACAGGAAACCACCGAGATGCGTTACAAATTCACCGCCCCCTCTCTTTGCCGATTGCACCGGAAACGAAACGCTCGGCTATTACGAGGGAGCGGAATACCGATTACTCTACCTGTCGCGACCCCGAAAAAAACGAAAAATGCGGCGTGGTTTCGGCGCGCGGCATTGATTACGGTTACTTCTGGATCGAGCTGAGGGGAGATACGGACGACATCATCACCGATTTTGAAAATATCCGAGATAATCTGGTTGCCGCACTTTACGGTGTCTGGAATCATAACAAGAACGGCGGTGATCCTTGCCTGGTCAATCGCGGTTATTCCCGAAAAATGGACGGCATCTGGAATGCATGGGTATCCGACGGTATCTCCGAGCTTGGAGAAACCTTGACGATGCAGCTTGCAGAGGCGTCGGAATTGAGCGAATTGCGTTTGACCTGCTGGTCAGACTTCCGTTATCCGATCCGCGTGACGATGGCGCCCAACCGACAAAAGCAACAGCGCGTGGGAGTCCCCGCAGAGTCGGTCAAGGACTATACCGTTCGCCTGATGCACGAAGGACGTACCGTCCGCGAGATTGCTGTCAAGGGCAACCATCAGCGACTCAATGTCCTGAAATTCGAAAAGACAATGTGCGACAGCGCACAAATTGTTGTTCATACAACAAACAGGCATGAAAATGCCGTTATTTTTGAGGTTCGAGCCTACTAAACTGTTTTGGAAAGGAATTAGAAATTTATGAAAATTTGTGTACAGTCACAGGATCTGATCGATCAATTCGGTTTTGAGGACGGATATCGGATGATCCGCGAGGCAGGGTTTGAGGGAATCGATTGGAATATCGATCACGCCTGGAGGTTTGGCGAACTGTTGAAAGCCGAAAGGCTGGAGAACCTCTGCATTTTCGAGCAATCGCAGGAGGACATCCTCGCATACTATCGTGAGGAGCTGGAAGCCATCCGTAAAAACGGACTTGCGATCTCGCAAGCGCATGCACCGTTCGGTGCGTACGATCCCGCGCGTCCCGAAATTCTGGATTATGCGATCGAAATTTACAAAAGCATCATTCGCTTTTGCGGCACGGTCGGCTGTCCGCGCCTCATCATTCACGGCATCACGCATCAGCCACGGTATCAAAATGTCACGCCCGCAGAATGCAACGCGCTCAATCATAAGCTTTACGAAAGCTTGATTCCCACCTTGCAAGAGGTCAAAAGCGTAACCGTATGCCTGGAAAACTGCCCCGGCTGGAGCACCTTCGGCGGATACACCAATTTCTGGTCGGGCTACTGCTGTGACCCGCACGAGGCTACCGCAGAGATCGACCGTTACAATGAAAAAGCAGGCGTCCCCTGCTTCGGCTTCTGCCTTGACACGGGACACCTGCATCTGACGAGGATCTTCTTCCATTCGTATCTCTCCGTGCTCGGTAATCGCGTCTGCGCTCTGCACGTTCACGACAACGTACAGACCCGTGACAGCCACCTGATGCCCTACACGGGATCGATCGATTGGAAGGAATTTACCGATGCGCTCCGTGATATCGGTTATACGGGTGATATCAGCTTTGAAACCTTCGCACAAACCACCACAGAGCGCCTGCCGCGCGAGCTGGTTCCCGTATTTCTCGGCACCGTCGCACAGATCGGCTGCTACTTCCGCAAGCAATTGAAATAAAAAGCGCTCAAATAATAAAAGATGCGCGTTGTCTCAACCGTAGTCGGGACAACGCGCCTGCTTTTATTTTTTCTCCCGCATCCGCGGCAGATCAATGCGAATGATACCGATGACAATCGAGCACAGCACGAAGATCTCGGTAATCACCCCGGGAATCGAGCCCTTGATGATGTTATAGGCCAGCCAGCACGGGCCCGAAACAATGCTCAACAGACGCACGTGGAACGGGTTGCTGACCCCCAGTGCAAAGGTCGTAGCAATCATGCCCACCATCGGAAGAAGTGCAAGCCATCCGTCCCCCTGCACCCATGAAAGCACCGAGGCACCGACAACCAATGCGCAGAAGACAGCAAACCACCACGGAGACTGTGCCCATTTTTTCTCACTGCGCTGGCTGAACACCGCGCCGCGCGCCACACCGATGGCATTCATCGCACCGCCCGAAATGGCATTGAGCATAAACATATGTACCACCCAAAGGGCGCTGTTAATCATCTGAAAAAACGCAATTCCCTTCTGCTGCTTCTGCTGAAAAGAAAAAATACCGAACGCAGAGACGCACAAGCCGATTACCTGCGCCACAACGTACCATGGGTCAAGCCCCGTCAAGAAGTCCAACATTCCAAATCAAGCCTCACAATCCTTTGTCAAATACAAATTTAAATCCCATGCTGGAATACCGCGCATCCGACGCAGATAATAGCCGCGATATGTGGGAAACAGCTCGTGCACCAACAGCGGCAGTGCAAACAAATCCTCGTTCCGATGATACAGAGACACCAGCATCGTCGGCTCCCATCGCCGCACCGTTTCGGTCGAGCCCAACAGCGCCTCACGCTCCGAGCCCTCCACGTCATATTTGATATAATCCACACGTGTACCGTTCAGCACGTGATCAAGCGCATCTGCGTGCACCTCGCAAAGCTTTACGGGACGAGCGTCAAGGCTTTGAGATCGATTGACACCGAAGGAGGCGTTGCGGTTTCCGCTCTTGTCAAAATACAGTGTCGTCTTTTCCGACCATGCACCAACGCAGAACGGAAGCACCTCGGCACGCGACTCTTTTTCGGCATATGCCGCAAGCTTTTTAAAGTTGCGCCCGTCGGGCTCCAGTGCGTAAATGCGCTCCACCGTATCGCTCTTTTCCAGCAATTCCCGCACCGTGTCGCCGTTGTACGCACCGAGATCGGCGGCAAAGCGAATACGCTCGGGATAGATGATGCATTTCCAAATCGCCTCGAGGTCACTCTCGGCGTCCAGCAAATATCGGATGTCACCTGTCAGCTTATATTGCAGAACATCGTCAAAGATCCGCCTTGATTCCTCATCGCACAAAAGCGCACGCGCCGTTTCCAATTCGGATCGGTGCGCCTCAAAATACGTGCGGTCAAACAGTCCGTCTCCAAATGCGGGAACGTCGGGTGCATACAGCTCCGCCTCGGAAGCGATGCGCAGAATATTCTCCAGCACCTCGTCTCTCGACGTTCCGAAGGATAGGAGCACAATCACGTTCTCCGCACCGTACACTCCCTTCGTCTCACTCCACGTCCGCACGGGCATTCCGTGAAAAAGATTCCCCCGCGCAAATCCGTCGCTGGCAAACACTCCCGACACTGCGATCCCTTTTTGGTCGCACACGTCAAGAATTTTGTCGCCTCCGTTGCCCATACCGTAGAGAACGACCGTTTTATTCGATTGCTTCAAATATTCCCACAAATCCTTCTCACATCCGGGTAGCATGTTTTCGATCCTTCAATGATTATAGTTCCTTCACCTCACCGATTGTCCGACCCAGACGCTTCATCAGCGGCACGGGATCGTTCGCGGTAATCAGACTCGCGCCCTTTTCAATGCACAACTCCACATCCGCCGCGTTGTCGGCACAAAACAGATGCATGGGCATTCCTTTTGCGGCAAAAATCGGGAACACCTCGGATTTTACGATGCTCATCGAAAGTCCAATCTCCTTGTAATAGTCATATGAATCAGCCTCAAAGTGCGCCATCTGGAAGTCGGGATAGCCCATCGTCGTCGCACCGTACTTTGTGCGTAGGTATTTGATGGTCTTTGCGTCAAACGCATAGAAGTACGCCTGGTCAAACAATCCGTATTCCTTGAGAATTGCCACGGAAAGATCCACCGTCTCCTCGGTGTACTCCTTGATCTCCACGCCCAGAACCATACCGGGACGTTTGCGGTTCACCAGCTCGCAAAGCTCGCGCAGTGTGGGAACCTCGATGCCTTTGCCAACGTATTTTTCGCCGAATTTATCTGCATACCCTGCATCCAGCGTCTTGATTTCCGACAGCGTCATATCGCGCAGATGCTTGTCCACGCCGCATGTACGTCGCGCATTGCCATCGTGCATCAGCACGGGCACCTTATCCTTGGAAAGCCAGATATCAAACTCAAAGCCGTCTACGCCAAGATCGATTGCCGCCTCATAGGAAATCAGCGTATTTTCGGGATATTTGGCACAATAGCCGCGATGACCTTCAACAAAAATATTTTTCATCATCCTACTCCTTTTTGAAATTGGATTTACAATTCACTTCATTATACCATAAAAATGTATTTTGTCAAGCGTCATGAACAAAAAAGACAAATCGTCTTACAATCGGTGAAAAAAGCGCAAAAACATGCACTGCAATCAACATGTATACACGCCGTAAATCAAAATAACATAGCCATGGCAAAGAGAGCGAAAACTCATGCGATCGATACTTTTGCGGCAGACAAACTTGATATTCAAGCGATCCATCGCAAATTTTTCAACATTATTTTCATAGCTGAAAATTGCGAAGCGAGTTGCATTCTCCGCATATGGCTCAATGCGCGAGGAATAGAGCGTTGAAAACAAGGTCGTGATCTCTATTCCATTCCGGAGCAGAAAGTGTTCTTCGATAACCGTGCCAGCGCCAGTTTTGCCGCGCCGTACGTGGCGTGCATCAGGTCGGAGGCGAAAATCGTTGCACGCAACAGTGGCAGTGTCACGCTTTCGTAAGCGTGACGCAGTGTATTGGGAACCCCCTCTTCTTTGTAGCGACAATTGCCGCAAAAAATAATGCAATCGACGGTCACAAGATTGCACAGATTTCCGAGGGCAATGCCGAGCCTCCTTCCCACGGTATCCGATCGTCCGTATTGTAAACCGCCTCCTGCAAGTGCTTTCCGCACTCCCCCATCACCATATAACCGAGCTCCAGCGCACCGTCTGCAAAAAAAGCGAATCGTCACGGCAGATGACAACGCCAATTCCGCGGTCAATTCAAACACGCATCCCCCGGTTAAGTAACAATGCCTTCGCAAGCGTCACGCGCGTCATTGCTCTCTTGGTGCGTAACGCCGCCGGAATCAACGCAATATTTTCTCTTTTTTGTAACAGCTGTTCCTTGCTTGCCCTCTTCTTTAATTCTGTCGACTGTTGATAAAAATGATTATTTATCATTTCGTCGGTATCCCCAAGAGGATTTATCAAAAACGCACATCGCAACAGGCACTTCTTTTTTCAAAAACAGTTGACATTCGCGCAATTTTGTTGTATACTGAAACATATCAAAAGGAAAGGATGACAAACCAATGAACGATTGTCTGTTTTGCAAAATCATTGTGGGGGACATTCCCTCCGCCAAGGTATATGAGGATGATATGATCTACGCCTTCCGCGACATCGCGCCCATGGCGCCCGTGCACGTTTTGGTCATTCCCAAGGTGCACATCGCCTCCGCCGACGGTGTCAACGCGGAAAACAGCGCCTACGTTGCGCATATTTTCGAGGCGATTCCGAAAATCGCCGCCGCAGAGGGGCTGACAAACGGCTACCGCGTGATCACCAACTGCGGTGAGGACGGCTGCCAGAGCGTCAAGCATCTGCACTTCCACATCCTCGGCGGCAAAAAGCTGCCCGATCAGATGGCGTAATAAAAGCAACAATGGGGTGAGTCCAATGCCTTTTTCATTGGACTCACCCCATTGTTATTCTTCGTCAAACCGCATCTCCACCGTCTTTCGACACCCATCGGGAGAGTACCGCCAATACGATAGATGCGGTGTTCTTTCGGGATCCACAAACAATCGCAGCGGACGGCGCGGAGCAGGTGCGTTATCACTTGCATCAATCAGCACCAGCTTGATTTTCATCCGCTCCGGTACAATGCTTTTGATGTAAACCGCTGCGCTCTGTCCGATTCGCTCACGCAGCTCCCTTGCCTGCTCCTCGCGTACTTCCGCAAGACCCGCAAGGTTGGGCGCCAGCTCCACAAACACACCGTAGCTCTCCACGCTTCGTATCACACCAGTCACGGTCTGTCCCGCCTCAAATTCCGCCGCATTTTCCTCCCACGTTCCCAAAAGCTCTCGCAACGTGACGTAAATGTGTGCACTTTCACGTTGCACGCTCTTAATAGCCACGGGAATTGTCATTCCACAAGCCAAGCGATCTCGCGGATGCGAAATACGGGACACCGAGATGCAATCCACCGACAAAAGCGAGGAGATACCGCATCCAATATCCACGAATGCACCGAACGGCTCCAGATGCGTCACGCGTGACATCAGCACATCCCCGCTCTGCAGATGTGCGAGGTATTCCTCCATGCATTCCTTTTGTGCCGCTCGGCGCGAAAGCCTCACCCGAAGCATTCCGTTGTGGTTTTCAATCGACAAAATCTTACACGCCACAGGCTTCCCCACACGCGTAATCACAGCAATGTCCTTTCGCGCCTCTCCCTCACGGCAAAAGACAGTCTCCTCCGGCTCGATCACGCCGTCCGCGCAGCGCAGATCGACGTACAGCCGCATATTTTCGTCGCACCGTGTTGCAATCCCCTCGATGATCGCACCCGCATTCATCGCACGCTCCAGCCCCGACGGGCTTGCAAGATATTCCCGATTTTCAGCCGTATCGATATACCCGCCCTCCGGGCGGTACAATTTTACCATTTTTACCCGTTCTCCTTTCCTTTTCCGATCTCCGGTTTGTATCATCCTATGCGTCCACAAATCGCTTTATGCGTATATGTGATGTGTTTTGCGACATACTAACCGTAAATATCATCGGAAAGGAATCTCTTATGCTGGAACTTTGTAGAGACTATCGCGAAAACATCCGCCGCGTGGACGCGGAGCTTCGCGTGGACGAAAACTTCGACATCATCAAAAAAACGCTGTATATCGGCACGAAGGAGGCAACCTTATATTATATTGACGGCTTTGTGGACAGCGGCCCCATGAATAAGCTGATGATGTATTTCCTGTCATTGAAGGACATGGGAACGCCGACCGACACGGGTGAGGACGCCGCCGTGCGCTATTTTTCGGAGCATCATCTCCCATATGTGGAGGCGGAGGTCACGGACAATCCCTCCACGATGATGCAAATGCTGCTTGCGGGCACCACGCTGATGCTGGGCGAAGTCTTTGGAGCCTATGCGATCATCATCGATTCCCGCACCTACCCCGCGCGATCGGTTGCCGAACCCGAAACCGACCGTGTCATGATGGGCTCGCGCGACGGATTTGTCGAAACGCTGGTATTTAACACCGCGATGATCCGACGCCGCATCCGCGACACCGCGCTCACCATGAAATACCACACCGTCGGCAAACATTCCAAAACCGATGTGGTGCTGTGCTATATCGACGGCGTTGCCGATCGGAAATACGTGAATCAGCTCTCCGACAAACTTGCTTCCATCAACACGGGTGCCCTGACGTTGGGACATGAGTCACTCGCGGAGCTACTCATCAAGCAACGCTGGTACAATCCATTCCCAAAAATCCGCTACACCGAGCGCCCCGACGTGGCGGCAGCGCAGCTCCTTGAGGGGAGCGTGCTGATCATCTGCGACAACTCCCCCGAGGTCATGGTCCTCCCCAGCACGATCTTCGATTTTATGCAGGAGACCAACGATTTTTATTTTCCTCCGCTGACCGGCACCTATATCCGCTTTGTGCGACATCTGGTATTCTGGTCGACGCTCTTCCTCGTTCCTGCGTGGTTTCTGCTCATCCGCAATCCCGAAGTCATTCCCGAATGGCTTGATTTTATCATTCCCCGCGAAACAGGACGTATTCCGATCTTCGTCCAGCTTTTGCTCGTGGAATTTATGATCGACGGCTTGCGTCTGGCATCGATGAACAAGCCGAGCATGCTATCCAATTCGCTCTAGGTTGTTGGCTGCTTGATTCTCGGTGATTTTGCAGTCAGCATCGGTTGGCTGATCCCCGAGGTTATCCTTTATATGGCGTTCGTCTCGATCGCGAACTTCACACAACGAAGCTACGAGTTGGGATACGCCTTCAAATTTTTGCGCATTCTTCTCGTTACGCTCGTGCAATTTCTGGATTTCATCGGCTTTGCCATCGGTATTCTGATCATCGCCATCCTGCTACTGTCCAACAAAACCGTCAACGGACGTCGGTCCTATTTATACCCCCTCATTCCCTTCAACGGCAAAGCACTTTTGTCGCTTTTTGTGAGACTGCGCAAGGATCGTCTCACCGACAGCAAGGTCAAAAAACAATCCACAAAATAATAAAGATACGGGAGAAGTCCTTTCAAGCTCGCTTCTCCCGCTTTATTTTTTTTAAAAACAAAAAAATTATTATCTTTTTTTCAAAATCATCTTGACAAATCGGTTTTTATCGGCTATAATAGATACGTTGTCAAAAAGCATATGCTGGTGTAGCACAGTCGGTAGTGCAGCTGATTCGTAATCAGCAGGTCGTGTGTTCGAGTCACATCACCAGCTCCAAAGCCTCGTCATTCGGCGAGGCTTTCATTTTAATTCAATCATGAGGCAAAAGGAGCATTTACTGCGATCACGACTCTGCCTTGCGGCATGATTCGTAATTTGCCCTTTGGGCAATGTTGCATCAGGTCGTGTGTTCGAGTCACATCACCAGCTCCAAAGCCTCGTCATTCGGCGAGGCTTTCATTTTAATTCAATCAT
>JAFTPJ010000087.1 GCA_017463405.1 Clostridia bacterium | reverse complement strand
GAGGGGATTTCGATCAACGAGATTGCCATACGGTGCGGATTTTCAGACGTGGAGTATTTTTCCAGAACTTTTAAGAGCATTCACGGCATGTCTCCGAGCCGCTGGAGACGGATGAAAAAAGAATAACAGGGATGTCATGCAAATGCAGAACGCATAGGCGACATCCCTGTTTTTTATCATAGAATCAAATAGCACAGCGCCGTCAAAACAATGACGAATCCGAAACTGTAAGCCGAGAATTTAACAAGATAGGAGCCGGCTTTTCCGGGATTGTGCGCGGTATATTCGCGGAAGGAGATCAGGCTTGCCAGCGAGGCAATCAGCGGTCCCGTACCGCCGATATTGACGCCGAGCAGGAGCGCGGGATAATTGGAGGTAAACTGGGACAACAGGATTGCAGAGGGGACGTTGCTGATAACCTGACAGGAAAGGATGCTGACGAGCAGTGTGTTCTGCTCCAAAAGCGAGGCGAACAGCATACTGACGGCAGGAATGCGTGCCATGTTTCCCGCAAAAATAAAGAAACAGAAAAAGGTTGCGAGCAGACCGTAATCGACGTCCTTCAGTGCTTGACGGTCTGCAAAAAAAAGAATTGCGGGAATCACGATCAAACCGATCCAATACGGAATAAAGTGAAACACGATGACGATGGAAAGCGCAAACAGGACAAGATACAGCACTGTCCGCTTGGCAGGAAGCTTATAGGGGCACGCCTCGGTAATCGAGAGCTTATCGCGTGGTAAAAACAGACAGCAGATCGTGATCAGTGCGATGGACGCGAGGAAGGGGAGTAGCATGATCAGCATAAATTCCCCGGTGGGGATATTGAATTTGCTGTACAGATAGAGGTTTTGCGGATTTCCGAACGGTGTGAGCATGCCGCCAAGGTTTGCCGCGATGTTCTGCATGATGAATACGAACGCCATGTGCTTTTCCTTTCCCGTGGAGGTCAGAACGAAAAAACCGAGCGGCAGGAAGGTCAGGAGCGCCATGTCGTTGCTGATGAGCATGGAACCGAGAAAAGTGATGTAGACCAGTGCGATGACGGCGATGCGAAGATTGCCCGTGGAGTCCACGATCTTGCGCGCCAAAATCGTAAAGAATTTGATGTTTTTGAGTGCGCATACGACCGCAAGCGTGCAGAACAGACAGGTCAGTGTTTTCCAATCAAAGTAGTCCGCATACTGCGCGTCGGGAGGGACGATGCAGGAGGTGACGATTGCCAGAACGATTGCAATCGTCAGCACGATATTTTTTCGAATCAAAAGGAGAAGCTCCGACAGAAGCCGGTGAAAATCCACTGAATGACGGTGATGGAAATTCTTTTGGTAGGTCATAAATCCCGATCCTTTCTGTGATGTCGATTTTGCACACACGATCGTTATTATACTCCGAACCGATGCTTCTGTCAAGAGCTTTTTGAATTTTTAATTCAATTTTCTATACTCCTCGACCGAGATCGGGAGTGTTCTTCCCAGCGGGAGGGAATAGATACGAATCTCATCGGGAGCTTTTCCGAACAGTTCTCTGACTGCCATGGCATAGCAAGCGAGCTGTTCGCCGTGAGCGCATTGCATCCGCTTTTGCAACAGCAATGGATTGCTTCGCTCTTCGTCAAGGATGTGATCGGTTTTGTAGTCGATGAGGATCAGTCTGCTATCCGACATTTCCAACAGCAGGTCGATCGATCCCTGCACAAAAATCTGCTGACCTTCAAGCGTACGGGCAAACGCACCGTTCTCTGTCAAGGTCTCCATCGGAATCAGCAGCCCGAATTTTTGCTCGCGGCGGATCCGCTTTGCCTGCCGGATCAGGAGCATCAGATCGCTCTCTCTGAATTGTTCCAGCTGATGTATATTCAACAGCGCGTGCGTCTGTTCGGTGATAAAGTCCTCTTCCAGAAGGCGTGCGCTTTCCTCCGCAACGGAGCGCACGGATAGCGCATGGAAGTCACAGTATTCCAAAAACGCATGCGTTGCGGTACCGATGTCTGCGGCGCTCGGCTTTTCCTCCTCTGACAGCAATGTATCGAATGAGGGAATCGCTGTTTTCATCAGATCGATCTGTGCTTCCAGCATGACGGTATCGTCCTCTCCTCCTGTCAGCCTGTCCAACAGGTCATACGTCAGCTTTGATGCGGCAACTTTGGTGGGCAACGCGTGCAAAATGCTGGGAGAAGCCGTGCATGCCGTCCGCCTTCGACAGATTTCGGCATAATGAAGCATGTGTCCATCTGCGGCGGCGGGAGCATTCACTTCTGCTTCTGTTACCTGCAGGGGGATGCCGACATTTACACTGCCACGTTCAAAATGTGTAAATTGCCAACTGTGAGTGTTGTCCGAGTCCTCAAAAATGGCGGCAAGAATCCAGAGCAGAGAATTGGATGCCCCGAGAATCGACGGGCGGTCGCCGCGGCGAATTAAGTGCGCGGCGGTTACGGTGCTTTCCCATTTGCCTCGTAACGTACCGGTAACGTAGAGTCGCTCGCGGGCGCGCGTTAGTGCGACGTAAAGTGTTCGGATGGATTCCTCCGTCTGCTCTCGGTCGATCGCAATCTTGACGGCGGTGCGAAGCGCGGTGTCCTCACTCTCGCCGGTCTCCCGATTGTACAGCCTTGCCGCACAACCAACCGTTTGATGATAGATCAGATTCCGTTTCATGTCATCCTTATTGAAAGCGGATGCGGCGGATGCGAGAAAGACCACGGGAAATTCCAATCCCTTTGAGTGGTGAACTGTCATGATTGTGACTGCGTTTTCCGCTTTCTTAAATCCGTCTGCCGATAGCTTTTCCTCATCGGTCAGCTTGGTGATGTAGTTCAAAAAGCCGTAAAGCCCGCAATAGGAGGTGCGCTGATAGATACGCGCCTGATCGTATAAAAACAGCAGGGCAGGCGTTCTTGCGTAGGGGGAGAGCATTTCCTCAAGATACAGCAGTCGCAAAAAACGGTCGGCGGGCTGAATAGATGCATTTCTGCTGTGTTTTTCGAGCATGGCGATCGTCCGCCTGCATTTTTCGGCAAGCGCATCTCCGTGCACAGCGCGAGTTGCGAGTGCATCATATAGCGCCATCTCATTTCCGCAGGCATCTCTGATATCGGTCAGCTCCTCCAGCGTAAAGCCGCCGAGCGCGGAGAGCAGAAATTCGGACAGCGGCAGATCGCGGTACGGGTTGTCGATTGTTCGCAATAGATTGAGCATATCGGTCAGAATCGGCTCCTGCAGAATACTACCCGAGGTTGCGGAACTGACGGGAATATTCAGCTTCTCCAATTCCTCGGAGTAGGTATCCCCGTGCGCGCGGGTGCGCACCAGAATGGCGATGTCCTGTGCGCGGATTGGAGCACCGCTGTCCAAGTGTCCGTTTTGCAAAAGACGGGAAATTTCCGCCGCGATCCAGACCGCTTCCTCACGGACATCCTCACAATCCTCCTCGGCTTCCTGTTTTTTGGAGGGCGGTGCATCAAAAACGGCAACCTGTACGGGGACGGGATGCCCATTTGGCAGATCGTCCGGTATCGGCTTGGAGCATACCAAATCGTCCTGCGGACGGTACCCGACGCTACTCTCACATGCCGAGAAGAGGAAGGAGCAGACGCGGTTCGCAAAGTGAATTACAGGCTCGTCGCAACGGAAGTTTTCGGACATGAATACGCAGTTGCCGTCAGCACTGTCGGCACCGTCGTCCGTATAAAGCGGCATCGTGCGTCGGTAGCCTGCGAAGATGGACGGCGCACTGCCGCGGAAGCCGTAGATGCTTTGCTTGATATCACCGACCATAAAGCGTCGGTTTTTACCGATCAGTGCAAAGATGCGGTCCTGAATCTGATCGACGTCCTGGTATTCGTCGATGTAAACGGCATCGTACTGCGCGGAAAGCTGCTCCGCGATCAGAGAGGGCGAGCCGTCCTCCCGTGTCAGAAGTCCGTACAGCATCGAGCGCACATCGTCAAATTCCAGTACGCTGCGCTCACGCTTTTCGGACATCAAAAGCGCATGGTATTCGGTGTAAAAGAGGTACAGCATTTCCAAAAGGGAGGCGGTTCGCTCCATTTGCAGAGAGATCTGCTCCGATGGAACGTTGAGGATCTCCTGTACCTTTTTTGTGATGCTCGTTTTGAATTTGCCGCGCCATTCCTGATATTCGATGATCGGCTCGGTTTTTTCCTTGGACCGTGGGAATGTGCCGCTGATAAAGGTGGTGCAGAGCGTACGAACACGCTCATAGCAATTTTCGTCCAGCGCTTGCTTCATCGAAAGGCAGTATTGCGTGTCCGATTCCACAATGCCGCCGAATTTCAGTTTCATGTCGGGGGTGGCATCCAGATGTGCGGTAACGCATGACAGATAGGAGAGATGGCTGTCGAACAGCTCGGTCAGGTATTCCTTGATTGCCATACCGTACGAGGTGGTGAAGTATTCCAGACCGATGCACGAGCGCAACTCCTCGGCACAGATCTTGAGGCGTCGAACACCTGCAGGATCTGCCGAAAAACGTTCACCGAACTTCATGAGCACCGAGTTGAGCTTTCCGTCACTGCGCGTGGAGAGCAGATGATCGAGCGCTTCGGCGAACGGGTTGTTGTGAATGCGATCAAAGGCAGATGAACTGTCGGTCTTTGACGCATATCTGCGATAATACTCCTCGATTAGACTGTCCATGATTTCGATTTTGATCGGCAAAATTTCGCTCTCATCCGCCAGACGGAAGGAGGCGGGGAGGGAAAGCGCTTCGAAATTTGCCTTGACAGTCTTTTGGAAAAATGCATCGATAGTAGAAATTTGCGCGCTTCCCAGCAGAAACAGCTGATGGGAAAGATGCTTGTTTCCGGGATTTTGCGCCAATGCCTCGGTCAGAGCGGATGCGATTCTGCTTTTCAGTTCTGCCGCGGCGGCTCTGGTGAAGGTAACGATCAGCATGCGGGAAAGATCTGCAGGATTTTCGTTATCGAGCAGAGAGCGAATGATGCGTTCGGTCAGCACGCTGGTTTTACCCGAGCCTGCTGCGGCGGATACGAGCAGAGTGCGTCCACGCAGATTCATCGCGGCTTCTTGAGAAGCAGTCCATGTTCTTGCCATATCATTCACTCCTTTCACTTGCGGTATGCCCGATCGCAGTGTATGCGGATCGGACAAAAGGTGCATGCCTGCTCGGAGGGGGTTTTCTGTGCCTCGCCCGACAGAATCCGCTCGGCAATCGCACGTACAGCCGTCTGCATTTCCTCGTGGAGAGCACGGATTTCCTCCGCGCTTTGCGGTATCAGTCTTTTGGTATAGATTGCGTTCTCGGAGCAGTCAGCGACACGTCTGATCGCTTCTTCATCGAGATAAAAACCGCTTCTCTGAATTTCCGTAATCCCTTTTTCCGTATTGGCGTACAGATATTGCGCGCCGAACGCACGCGCGCGGGGATCGGCAGCGAGAAGGGCGAAGAGATAAACGATCAACTGAATATCCATTCCCGAACGTACGTCGTCCAAAGAGAAGGTGTGCTTTCCGGATTTGTAGTCCACCACGCGAAGATAGATCGCGTTACCGTTATCGTAAATATCCACGCGATCGATCTTACCGGATAGGAGCACCGTGGAACCGTTTTTCAGCGTCAGCGTCACAGGGGGGAGCGAATGCTCGCCGGGCATGCCGATGCATTCCTCAAATCTTGCGGGAACGAACAAACTGTTGCGGATTTCCTGCAGGATATCATTCAGCATCATGAGCGCCAGCTTGCGCAGACGAGCAAACAGATGGAGCAGACGGCTATCCATCAACTCGACTGGGAACGGACATACCTCCGCGATATAATCGGCAATCACACTGTCGGCGAGTGGCGTCATTTCGTGTGCTTCCGGCAGATGGAGCTGTTGATTTTCGTCCAGCGAGGCGCGCAGGAAATGCTCGAACACGTAGTGTAAAAACGTACCGTCGTCCGCATAGCTTGGCGTGGAATCCTTTTTCTCTCGCAGTTTGAGCGTATAGGTGCTGTAATATCGGTAAGGGCAGAGGACAAACGCCTGAATCTTTGATTGGGAAAGCCGCAGAACCGTTGGATCTGTGATTGCGGGTGCGCGGATTTCCGCAGGCTGTGCGGACGGTGCGGAGGTCTGCATGGCGATACGGAGCTGTTCTGAATCAAATTCGATCGGTGTGATATCTAAAAGGAATGCGGCACGTGTGAAAGCGAGGGATGGGGTACGTGCGGATCCGTCCGTCTGTCGCGTTACAGTGGAGAGGAACAGTCGCTCGGAGGGCTTTGTCACAGCACGGTACACGTACAGCAACTCCTCGGAGTTACGTCTTTTTTCGTTGGAGTCGAAGCAAATATCAAAGGACTCGAGAATGACGCGGTCGCTTTCCGTCAAAAGACCGTCCTCCGTGACGGCGCGCGGAAATTCTCCCTCACAAAGTCCCAGCAACAGGGAAGCTTTCACGTTTTCGACGCGCAAGGTGGATGCCGAGCCGATGACAACGCAATCCTGCACATTGGGTACCGATCCCAAATCGGAATTGGAGAGCAACAGAGAGAGCGCATTGATCAACTCCGCGGTGGTCATTTCTGTATTCGGAAGCAGACGGCAGAGCGTTGTGAGCATCTCGGTCACGATGCGGTAAAGACGGACTGATTCGCCTGCCTCGCGGCGTTGACCGAGCGATAGCTCCGACTTGGCGCGCTCGGCCAGTCTGGCGGATATCCCGATGCGGCACAAGTAGGCATATAGCGCACGGCACTTATCCTCAAGTCGCGGAGATTGCTGTAGCTCGGCGGCAAGCTGATGCAGAGGCGGGATGATTACGGAACGCACGCGATTCGCCGCTTCCAGAATGGCATCGGCGCGCGCGGATCGTTCGGTGGTCAGACCGTCCGGATTCATGCTCCAGAGTTCGTCCGCAAAACGATTTCCGGTAATATGCCATGTGTCGCAGTATTCTTCAAACATGGCGGCGTCGCGCGGAT
>JAFTPJ010000002.1 GCA_017463405.1 Clostridia bacterium | reverse complement strand
GTGAGCCGGATTTTCCGACACCGTGGGAGATCCGCAAGGCGGGCATTTTGTCGCTGGAGAGCGGAAAAACGAGGTACACCTCCAATAGTGGACTGGAGCAGCTGCGCGAGGAGGTCTGCGCTTATGTGGAGCGCAAATACGGCGTGAAATACGACGCCAAGGGTGACGTGCTGATCACGGTCGGCGGCTCGGAGGCGATCGACGCCTGCATCCGTGCGATCGCGTGCCCCGGAGATGAGATCATCATTCCGCAACCGAGCTACGTTTGCTATGAGCCGATTGCGCTTCTTTGCGGTTGCACGCCCGTGATCATCGAGACGAAAGCGGAAAACGGCTTTAAGATCACCCCCGACGAGCTGCGCGCGGTGCTCACGCCGAAAACCAAGGCGATGATTCTGCCATATCCCTGCAATCCGACGGGCGCGATCATGGAAAAAGAGGATCTGGAAGCGCTTGCCGAGGTGCTGCGTGATACCGACGTGTTCGTGATTTCCGATGAGATTTACGCCGAATTGACCTTCGGTGGGGTACAGCATACCTCCATCGCGTCGATTGACGGGATGCAGGAGAGAACGGTAATGATCAACGGCTTTTCCAAAACCTTTTCCATGACGGGATGGCGACTGGGATACGCTTGCGGTCCCGCACCTGTGATGAAGCAGATCACGAAGATCCACCAGTTTGCCATCATGTGTGCGCCTACGACCTCGCAGTATGCGGCGATTGAAGCACTGAAGAATGGAGACGAGGCGGTACAAATGATGCTGGAAGAGTACGACATGCGTCGACGGCTGATCGTGGCGGGCTTTAACCGACTGGGGCTGACCTGTCGCGAGCCGAAGGGCGCTTTTTACGCGTTCCCGTGCATCGAATCGACAGGAATGTCCAGTGACGAGTTCTGTGAAAAGCTGTTGTATTCCGAGCGTGTGGCGCTGGTTCCCGGCACGGCGTTCGGCCGTGGCGGCGAAGGCTTTGTGCGCGCATCGTACTGCTATTCCACCAATCATATTTTGGAAGCATTGCGTCGCGTGGAGTGCTTTTTGAAAAGCCTTTGAGGTGACGTATGCGAAACATCGTTCTCATCGGCATGCCCGCGTGTGGTAAAAGCACGGTTGGGGTCCTGCTCGCAAAACAGCTCGGATACCGCTTCATCGATTCCGATCTTCTCATTCAGGAAAGAGAGGGGAAGCTACTGCATGAGCTGATTGCGACGCGCGGAATCGAAGGCTTTCTGGGGATTGAAAATGAGGTCAACGCATCGATCGAGGCGGTGCAAACCGTGATTTCCACGGGTGGCAGCGTTGTGTACTGCGAGGAAGCAATGGAGCATCTGCGCGCGATCGGTCGGGTGGTGTATCTGCAGGTCGATTTTGAAACGTTGCAGACGCGGCTTGGCGATTTTACGCATCGCGGCGTGGTGATGCGCAACGGAGGGACGTTGCGCGAGATGTATGACGAGCGCGTGCCGCTGTATGAAAAATATGCGGACGTGATCGTTCCCGTCGCAACGGGAGATGCTTTGGGAAAAACGCTGGAGCAGACGCTTGCGGCGTTGGACTTATAATAATTTAAGGGTGAATCAACCGTAATGTGCGATTGATTCACCCTTGTTTGATTTGGATTCAATTCAACTCTAATTGTATCCCGTCGTGAAGAAAACGAATGGGGAAGGGATATTGCTTATTATTTTTGATACTTCTTCAAGAACTCTGCGCTGATACGGAGGCTTTCAAACGGCGTGCCCTTGAAGTTGTTGTCCTGTTCGACGACGTAGTGCTTGACACCGATCTTCTCGGCAGTCTCCATGATGCCGTCCCAATAGAGGTTGCCGTTGCCGATCTCGGTGACGTTGAATTCGGGACTTCTTGCATTGATCACGCGGGTCGCCTCCAGATCCTTGAGGTGGAGAATGTCGATGCGTCCCGCAAGGCGCTCCATCCACTCGCGCACATCCGCTCCGCCTGCCGCTACCCAGCAGGTATCAAGGACATAGGAAATATTGTTTGGATCGAATTCCTCTGCAAAGATTTCCATCGGTGTCTTTTTGCCGTCGATTGGCTCAAACTCGTAGTTGTGGTTGTGGAAGGTCAGCTTGAAGCCTTCCTTTGCGTACGTCTCGGCGGTTTTGTTGAACAGATCGATAAATTTTCTCAATTCGGTGACACCCGCGCGCGCCTCGTGAGGAATGCCGCCGATACCGACATTGGTTGTGCCCCACATGCGGTGCTGCTCCATAGTTTCCTCGGGCTTGTTGAGAATCGCATCCCAACCGCAATGGTTACCGATAATGCGAATGCCATGCTTTGTCAACAGCTCGCCGAAGAGCTTTGCGTCAAACGCGTTGCCCGCAGCCTGTGCCTCGGTATAACCCAGCTCGCGGATGCGGCGGAAGCTGAGATCGGCAAATTCGGGATCTTTCATGTAATCGCGAATCGTGAAAAGTTGAAGTCCTAAATTTTTAAACATAGTAATTTTTCCTTTCATCAAATTCATTTGATTTGCCTCCATTATAATACATTTTTGCTGTCATGTCAAGCTGTTTTTTTCAAAATGCAAATCCGGGCATCACATTTTGAGATAAATCCGACCGTCACTCTTGGAGATTCATATAATAGAATATAAATCTGAAGAGTGGGAGGAAAGAATGCGGGTTCGGGATTTGCGCGAGGACTCTGATCTGACGCAACAAGCGATTGCGGATTATTTGCATATTCGGCAGAATACCTATTCACAGTATGAAAACGGCAGGAGGCAGATCCCTTTAAATATGCTGATTCTCCTTGCAAGGTACTATAATGTGTCTACGGACTATATTCTTGAATTAACGGATATTAAGGCACCGTACCCGCGAGGGCGCAGGGGAGTCGGATGAAAGGGAAAATGATTGTCAGTGTTTATCAATGTATTTCAATTTGAACGGGCTGTAAAAGGATACGTAATTGAACAATGGGGTGAGTCACATGCGTTTTACACATTTGACTCACCCCGTATTTATTTTTCCTCAAAGCTGTCTGCGTACGTGGTGGCAAGGCGGTCGCAACGCTCGTTGTACGGATGCCCGTCGTGCCCCTTGACCCAAATGAAGGTGACCGTGTGGCGATCTAGGAGGGGAAGCAGGCGCTCCCAGAGGTCAACGTTGAGCGCGGGGGAGCGGTCGCTTTTTTTCCACCCGTTGCTTCGCCATGCATAGACCCATCCCTTGGTGATCGCATCGATCAGATATTTGGAGTCGGAGGTGAGGGTCACCTCGCAGGGCTCGCGGAGTGCCGAAAGCGCTTCAATGGCGCCCATGAGCTCCATGCGGTTGTTGGTGGTCATCGCCTCACCTCCTGACAGCTCGCGCTCGGTCCCGCGATAAACCAATACCGCGCCCCAGCCGCCGCGCCCTGGATTCCCCCGACAGGCGCCGTCCGTATAGACATCCACGTGCTTCATTCGTTTCGCTCCGATCTTTTACTGTATGTACTCATTATACAACAGTTTTTCTTTTTTTTCAACTCTTTTTCAAAAAGATTTCTGCGTTTTTTGGCGTTATATGATTGACAAGCTGTCTACAGTATGATAAAATGATAAAAAAGGAGGTATTCATATGAAGCGTTTTTTGAAAAAGATCAACCGCGGTCTTCTTCTGGGGGCGGCGCTGTTGATCGGACTGACCGTGTTTATCATTGTCAAGGAGGTGCAATTCCGCACGGAGCAGCCTGAGATTCGCGAGAACGTGAGAGACTCTCTGCAGGCGTTGCTGGAGGTCAATCTGGCACCTGAGGGCGCAAAGCTCGGCGAGGACTGGAGTGATGCGCAAAGGGAGACGATGCGCAAGCGTCTGGAAGATGCTCTGGTCGCGCACTGGGATGCGGACGGCGAGAATGATTATTACTATACGGCGGCGGAGGTGCGTGCGTGGTACGAGGAATATCTGACGAAGGAATGTCTCGTCATATTCGAAGAAATCTCTCTGGAGCTTTCGGATGACGACATCCGCATCACACCGAACGGAACCGATTACGCTACGGTGTCGGTGGAGATTGATACCATGTCCGCCGTCTGGCGCGGGGATGCGGAAATGATTTTCTACGGCGAGAGCTTGTATTTTGAGGATGTACAGCCTTATACGGATGTTGTCTATCGCGGAAGCTACGAGGGGTGGTTTGAAATGGAGCTACACCGCATCGGCGGGGAGTGGCGTGTGGTTGCCACGAGCGGATATTTTTCGCTCGCGCATAAAACTCCGGTAACGGGAGGTACGAATTGATGGAAAAAGAAGTTGTATTGCGCATTGAGCATTTGAGCAAGATACTCGGAAATCGCAAAATTTTGCATGACATCTCGTTTGAAGCCTATGCAGGCGAGGTGTTCGGCTTTTTGGGACCCAACGGTGCGGGAAAAACGACGACAATCAAGCTCATCGCAGGGCTCCTCTTGCCGGAGGAGGGGGAGATCACGGTCTGCGGCTATGATCTGCGATGCGAGTTTGAAAAGGCGTTGGAGGGAGTGGGAGCAATTGTGGAAAATCCGGAGTTTTATTCGTACATGTCGGGGCTTGAAAATCTGCGCCAATACGCGGCAATGCGTGACGGAGTGACAGAGTTACGCATCCGCGAGGTGGTGCATCTGGTGGGGCTGGAAAACCGTATCCGTGACAAGGTAGCAAAATATTCGCTCGGTATGCGGCAGAGACTTGGTGTGGCACAGGCATTGATGCACCATCCTAAGCTGTTGATCCTCGACGAGCCGACCAACGGTCTGGATCCCGCAGGAATCAAGGCGTTGCGCGATATCCTCAAGCATCTGGCGCATGAAGAGGGAGTGGCAGTTATGGTATCAAGCCACCTGATGAGCGAGATGGAGCTGATGTGCGACCGTGTGGGTGTGATTTCCGAAGGTAGATTGCAGAGCGTGCAACCGATTGAGGCACTGGTTGCCGCAACTGCGCCGGAGTATGCCGAGTTCGTTCTTGGCGTGGATAATGCGGAACGCGCGGAGGCGCTTTTGCAGACGCTGATGGATGTACAGGCGTCGCGCGGAGAGGACGGTGCCCTTTGCGTGACCGTGCCGTCGGGCAGGAGTGACTCGCTGATGGCGGTGGTTAACCGAACGCTGATCCTCAATGGAATTTCGGTATCCACCGTGAGCAAAAAGGAGAATCGACGCCTGGAGGACGTCTTTATCGAGATGACGCACAAGGGAGGTGATCAGATTGAGTAAATTTTTACGGCTGATCAGAAACGAATGGAAAAAGGAATTCCACAAAAAGACGCTGTGGGTCATGCTGATCGTGTTGGCGCTGTTCGCGGCGTTGTTTGCGGCACTTGCCTCAATGGAGGAGACATCTTACGACTATTACTATTCCTTTGAGGAGATGTGCGAGGATGAGATTGCGTGGAACGAGGAGATGCTGAATGATTCCGGCGTTTCCACAGAGGAGCTTGATTTCTATCGGATCAACGTTGAATGCAATCGGATCATGCTGGAGGCGGAGATGGATTGGAATGACTGGCGCTATACTTTGGATCTTGCGCGGCTGGCGGTTGAGGCAAAATACGACGGAGATACGGATACCTATGAGGTATTGTGCCGGGTAATAGCCGACAACGACGTGGACGGCTATTACGCATGGCAGATGCGGACGTACGAGAGCGTGTATGCAAATGACGTCGCACGCCTGAGGATTTATACGGACGTTGTGCAATATTGTATCGACAACGGATTGGTACCCGATCCCAACACCGAGCCCCGATATGCTCTGATTCTGGACATGACCGAAAACAGGGAGACCGTTTTAGAGCAGGAGCGTCTGAAGGAAAACGGCGGCGCGTGGAGTGCCTCGAAGCTGGAGACGGCGCAAAATGCGGTTGCAATTGCGGCGTATCAGCTGGAAAATGGGGTGGACGTCAATCCTGCCGACAGCTTTGATGGGGATGTGCTTGACGGTATTTTGTACGGTGAATTTACAATCAAAAAAACAAGCTCCTATTGGGATGCCATGGCAGAATCGGTATCTATGCTGTCATTGGTCAGTGTATTCGTCATTGTGCTTGCAGGCAGTACCGTAGCGAATGAATTTTCTGCGGGAACGATCAAATTTTTGTTGATCACGCCTGTCAGGCGTTGGAAAATTTTGATGTCCAAGTACGCAACGATGCTCCTGATCGGTGTGATGATGTGTGTTGTGGTATGGGTGATGACGATGCTCTCCGCACTGATGCTGGGAGCCGGAGAAGCATTTCTGCCCGCGATCTTTGCCGAGAACGGGGAGATCCGTCTGACCTCACCTTACCTGTTGCTGTTGGGCAATTATCTGCTTGCTATGCTGGAGATTGTCGTAATGGCAACGCTGGCGTTTGCGATTTCCGCACTGGTCAGAAAATCGTCTGCGGCAGTCGGTATCACGGTCGCGGCGGATCTGATGGGAAGTGCACTGTCGCTGGTTTTGATGAGCCTTGGCTTTGATTGGGGACGTTATTTGCTGTTTTCCAATCTCGATTTCGTTGCCATTGCAAACGGCACCTCGATCTATCCGCATCAGTCGCTTGTCGGTGCGATCGTGATCGTTGTGCTGCACATGGCAGTGTTCCTTCTGACTGCGTACGACGCGTTTGTGCGGAGAGAGGTTTGAATGGAGGGAGCCGTCGCAATTTTTTATGCGGCGGTTCCCTTAAATATTGCCGAAATCTTGACAATCCGCCACAAACGTGATATAATGTAATGTAATCATGAAAAAAGGAGGGACGTTATGGCAAAAATCAAATGGCGCGGCGGCGCGATGCTCTCGCCGGTACCGCCGACGATGGTCACCTGCTCGGACGGCGAGCACGATAACGTGTTCACGGTCGCGTGGACGGGGATCACGAATACCATCCCTCCGAAAACCTATATCTCGGTGCGCCCCTCCCGACATTCCCACGGGATCATCAAAAAGAGCGGCGAATTCGCGATCAATCTCACCACGACAGCTCTTGTGCACGCGGCGGACTTCTGCGGCGTGCATACGGGGGCGAAGATCGATAAATTTGAGCGATGTCGACTCTCAAGGGAAGCGGCAAGCGAGATCGGCTGTCCCATTTTAGCCGACAGTCCGCTGGTGCTGGAATGCAAAGTGTCCGACGTCATCCCGCTCGGCTCACATGACATGTTCCTGGCGGACATCGTGGCGATCGACGTGGACGACGCTTTGGTCGATGGAAACGGAAAGCTCCATCTGGAGCGCGCGGGGCTGGTTGCGTATGCGCACGGCGATTATTTTGAGCTGGGGAAACGCATCGGCACCTTTGGTTACTCGGTGGCGAAGAAAAAGAAGAAGCCGTCGGGGAAAAAGAAATAACAAACAGCAATTTTGTGCGGGATGTACCCCGTAAAAGGAGAATATTATGCAGCTTTATAATTCAGTCAGCAGAACCAAGGAAGAATTTGTACCGCATGAGCCCGGCAAGGTGAGTATGTATACCTGCGGACCGACGGTCTATCACTTTGCGCATATCGGAAACCTGCGCACCTATATCATGGAGGATATTCTCGACCGCTATCTCCGCTATGCGGGTTATGAGGTCACGCGCGTGATGAATATCACCGACGTAGGGCACCTGACCTCGGACGCCGACACGGGCGAGGATAAAATGCTCAAGGGGGCCAAACGCGAGAAAAAGACGGTTATGGAGATTGCCCGTTTCTATACCGATAAGTTTTTTGAGGATTGTGAGATGCTGAACATTCGCCGCCCCGAGATCGTTGAACCCGCAACGGCTTGCATCGACGATTTTATCCGCGTGATCGAGTCTTTGATCGAAAAGGGATATGCGTATGAGGCGGGCGGCAATATTTATTTCGATACCTCCAAGCTCAAGCAGTACTATGTGTTTCACAACTTTGAGGAGGAGGATCTTGCGGTCGGCGTGCGCGACGGTGTCGAGGCGGACGGCAACAAGCGGAACAAGGCGGACTTTGTACTTTGGTTTACCAAATCCAAGTTTGATGATCAGGAGCTCAAATGGGACAGCCCGTGGGGAGTCGGATATCCCGGCTGGCATATCGAGTGCTCCTGCATCAGTATGAAGAATCTGGGTGAGTACCTCGATATTCACTGCGGCGGCATCGATAACGCATTCCCGCACCATACCAACGAGATTGCGCAGTCCGAGGCATATCTCGGACACAAGTGGTGCAATTACTGGGTACACGTTCTGCATCTGAACACCAATTCGGGCAAGATGAGTAAGTCCAAGGGCGAGTTTCTGACCGTGTCGCTTCTGACCGAAAAGGGCTACGATCCCATGGTCTATCGCTTCTTCTGCCTGCAATCGCATTACCGTAAATCGCTAGTGTTCTCCTGGGAGAACATGGATAACGCCAAGGTAGCGTACAATAAGCTGATCGCGCGCATTGCCGCTCTCAAGGAGGACGGTGAGGTGGACGCGGTGGCGTTTGAGGAGCAGAAGGTATCCTTCGTCAAGGCGCTGGACAACGATCTGAATACCTCGTTGGCGGTGACAGCTGTGTACGATGTGCTCAAGGCAAAGACCAACGATGCGACCAAGCGTGCCCTGCTGAAGGATTTCGACACCGTTCTTTGCCTCAACCTCTTGGAGAATGCGGCGAAGCTGAATGCAGAAAAGGAAGAGAAGGCAGAAAAGTCCGTGTCCGACGATCCGTTTATTCGTGAGATCGAGGATCTGATCGTCGCAAGACGCGAGGCGAAGGCGGCGAAGAACTACGCCGAGGCGGATCGTATCCGTGCGTATCTGCTGGAGAAGGGCGTGACGCTGATCGATACCAAGGAAGGTACAACCTATCAGATTGAGGAAAAGGCATGAGGGCTTTTCTGAAAAAGCGCCGTGAGGTGCTTATGTATCTTGTGTTCGGCGTGCTGACGACGGTTGTTGGCTGGGGCGTGTATTACGTCGTTATGCTGGGGGGCAGAGCGGTGCTCGGTATCCCTCCCGCAGAGGTGGCGAGCGGAAGATATCTTGTACTTTATACGGTGGCACAGTTGCTTCAATGGATGTGTGCAGTGTTGTTTGCATTTTTTACCAATCGCAATTGGGTGTTTACCGAGGCAGATCGGCAGGCGAACATGGGGCGTCAGCTTCTTACCTTTGCGTGTGGACGGCTTGTCACGCTGGGTTTGGATTATGTGATGACCTTTGGCTTGACGCTCCTGTTGGGACTTCTGCTTCCGAGCCTGATGCATGTCACTATGCTGGGACGGGATTGGAATCTGTGTGAAATTGTTTCCAAGTTGGTCGCGGCGTTCGTTGTGATCGTTTGCAACTATATCATCAGCAAGCTGTTGGTCTTCCGCAACAAAAAGAATCAGTAAAAATAAGCCGCCTTCAATTCCTGTGTTATGGCATGGAGTAGCTTTTTGAGGAGGAAATCTATGAGAATCTTGATCATTCGGCACGCCGAGCCGGACTATGCGATCGACGGACTGACCGAAAAGGGAAGGCGAGAGGCGGAGCTTTTGTCGCAAAAGCTTGTCGGGGAGCAGATCGCTGCGGCGTATTGCTCGACAATGGGGCGTGCACGCTTGACGGCGGCACCGACGCTGGAGAAAAAGGGCATGGAGGCCATGTACTGCGAATGGCTGCGCGAGTTTAACTATGCCAAGGTGAATTATCCTTATCTTGACAAGCCGCATCTTGCGTGGGACGTTTTGCCGTCGTATATGGAACAGCAACCGATGCTGTACTCCTCGACCGCATGGCGGGAAGCCGAGGTACTGCGAGACTCTGAAATGCCGCAGCTTTATGACGAAGTTTGCGGTGAATTGGATCGGGTTTTGGCGAACCACGGTTACGTACGCGAGGGACTCTCCTATCGCGTGACCCACTCCAATCACGATACGATTGCGCTGTTTTGTCATTTCGGCGTGACGGCGGTGCTTTTGTCGCACCTGATGAATTGCTCCCCCTATACGCTTTGGCAAAACACCGTGACGCTTCCGTCCTCAGTGACGACGGTTTATACCGAGGAGCGTGAGGAGGGAATCGCGCACTTCCGTTGCGCGGGTCTTGGCGACTTGTCGCATCTATACGTTGCGGGAGAGGAGCCGTCATTTATGGCACGCTGGTGCGAATGCTTTGGGGATGAAACGCGTCATTAAAAAATGGAGCTGTATAGGGTACAACCCTATTGGCTCCGTTTTTTAAGGCACCCCGCACAAATCTGACGGTGCAATTGCAACGTCAGATTTGTGCGGGGTGCCTTAATGTTACAAATTATGCTCCCGTTTGAATTTCCGAAATTCAAAGAAAGCCATGATATATAGCGCCACAGAAGTGATTATCCAAGTGATTGGGTAAGAGACGTAGAGCATGTTCATGCGGAACATGGTATTTTCCACCGTACTTTCGACGGGGAGCCATGCGAAAACGGTGTAGATCCAGACGATGCGCAGTACGCAAGAGCCGATCAGGGATATGATCATCGGAACGAAGGACTTTCCAAGTCCTCTCAGCATACCCGTTCCGACCTCCATGATGCCGCAGAGGAAGTAGGTGAAGCAGAACAGCACGTGCCGTACCTGTGCGTACATAATGACCTCGGGATTGTCGGGCGAAAAGATTCCGAGCAGCGCGTCGCTGAAGAGATGCATCAGTGTGCCGATTCCGAGACCGACAACAATGACAACCAGTACACAGCCCAGCGCCGATTGTTTCATGCGATTGTAATTCTTTGCCCCCGCGTTTTGTGCCACGAAGGTGAGCGCGGTATGATAAAGTGAGTTTTGTGATGCGTAGATATAGTTGTTCAGATTGGACGCCGTCGTATTTGCGGCAACGATGGTGGGACCGAAGGAGTTGACCGAGGATTGAATCAGAATATTGGAGATCGAGAACAGCATGCTCTGCAAGCCCGCGGGAAGCCCTACGAAAAGGATACGCTTGAATTTTGCAAGATCCAGTCGCAGCTTGGAAAGCTCGATGCGGCACGGTCCCTCCATGTGCATCATGTAGACTACGATGAGAATGCAGGAGACCCATTGCGATACCGCGGTTGCAGCACCAACGCCCATCGCGCCCCAATCGAATACGAGAACCGCGACAAGGTTCATGATGACGTTAGCAACGCCCGCGATCGAAAGGAAGATCAGTGGGCGCACCGTGTCGCCCTTGGAGCGCAGGATCGAGGCACAGTAATTGTACAGCATATTCGCGGGCATGCCGCAGAAATATGCATAGATGTATTTGGTCGCCTCGGGAAGAACTGACTCGTCGGTTCCCATCAGCCGTAACGCCCAGTTGGTGGTCAGAAAGCCGAGGACTGTGACAAGTGCGCCCGCGGCGAGTGCGGTGATGACCGATGTGTGTACCGTTTTTTGTACCTCGTTCTCGCGTTTGGCGCCGATGTCGTGCGCGACGACGATGCCCGCACCTACCGAAAGACCGAGAAAGAGGTTGACGAACAGCGTGATCAGTGAACCGCAGGAGCCGACCGCCGCCAGAGCAACCTCACATTCTTCAGGGGTGTCTCCGCCCCAGCGTCCGACCACAATCGTATCGGCGGTGTTGAATAGAAGCTGCAGGATCGAGGTGGCGATCAGAGGCAGAGAGAACATGATGATCTGCGGGAGCAGAGGACCCTGCGTCAGATCCTTCTGTCGCTTGAATTTTATCATTCCCGTTTCCTCCTTAAACCATATCCTCGGGGTGGAACACCTCGTCAAAACGCTCGGACGTCAGAAATCCGAGGCGAATGCAAGCTTCTCGCAGGGTAATGCCCTCGCTGTAGGCAAGCTTGGCAGTTTTTGCGGCATTTTCATAACCGATGTACGGATTGAGTGCGGTGACCAGCATCAGTGAACTGTTCAGATTGTCCTTCATTTTCTGCCTGTTTGCCACGATCCCGCTTGCGCAATGACCGTCAAAGGAGATTATGACATCAGCAAGCAGACGAACCGATTGCAGGAAATTATAAGCGAGCACGGGCATAAAAACATTGAGTTCAAAATTGCCCTGTGATGCGGCGAGTCCGATTGCGGTGTCGTTTCCTATCACTTGAACAGCGACCATTGTCACCGCCTCGCACTGTGTGGGATTGACCTTGCCGGGCATGATGGAGGAGCCCGGCTCGTTTTCGGGAATGAAAACTTCTCCAAGACCGTTGCGCGGACCCGAGGCGAGCCAGCGGATGTCGTTTGCAATCTTCCACAAATCCGCCGCCAGTGCCTTGAGTGCACCGTGTGCAAAGACCAGCTCATCCTTGGAGGTCAGTGCGTGGAATTTGTTTTCTGCCGTACAAAAACCGATGCCTGTCAGAAGGGAGACCTGCCTTGCCACCTCGGTGTCAAAGCCGAGAGGCGCATTGAGCCCCGTACCGACCGCCGTGCCGCCCAAAGCCAGCTCGCACAACGGCGGGAGTGCCCTCTCGATCATCTCGCGGTCCCGTTCCAGCGATGCGCGCCAGCCCGAGATTTCCTGTGAGAAGCGGATGGGCGTTGCATCCTGCAGATGCGTGCGACCGCTTTTGATCGCATCGGTATTTTCTTTCTCCAGACGCAAAAGGGTTGCAATCAGCACATTCAGAGCGGGGAGCAAGGTGTTTTTGATGGATAGTACCGCCGAGATATGCATCGCGGTGGGAAAGGTGTCGTTGGAGGATTGGGACATGTTGACGTCGTCGTTCGGGTGAAGCAATGGAGCGCCTGCGAGCTCGTTTCCGCGGTTGGCGATGACTTCGTTGGCGTTCATGTTCGACTGCGTGCCCGAGCCCGTTTGAAAGACTACAAGCGGAAAATGCTCGGTGAGCGTGCCCGCGATAATCTCGTCGCAGGCGGCACAGACGGCGCGGCATTTTTCTTCCGTCATTTTATCCGGGCGGAGCATTCGATTCGTCAGCGCCGCCGCCTTTTTGAGAATGCCGAAAGCGTGAATGATTTCGTCCGGCATCTGCTCATGCCCTGCGCCAATTTTGAAATTGTTTCGGCTTCGTTCGGTCTGTGCGCCCCAGTAGCGGTCGGCGGGGACCCTTACTTCTCCCATAGAATCGTGCTCGATCCGATCGTTCATGTCATTTTTCCTTTCTCGATGTTCGGAATATGATATTCCCATTATAGCACAAGCGACAGGAGATGTCAATCGCTTGCGATACTTACGAATAAAATTCGTAAATGTACATTCAAGATATATGTATATTATATCATAAAAAGATTGTCTTTTCAAGTCAAAAAGTTTTTACAATGTTGTATAAAGTTTTTTGCAAAAAAATGCAGAAAAATATGGAAAGTCGATTGACGATCCGTCGTATTTGTGGTATAATATATAAAGTTATAAAAATGGAGGAAAAAGAAAATGAAATTCAAAAAATTATCCGAGGCGGAATTTGACGTACTGAACGTGCTCTGGTCGTTTGAAAGACCCGCACGCCCTATTGAGATCGTGCCGGAAATCAATAAGATTCACGCATGGTCGATCTCCACGGTCAACACTCTGCTCGACCGTCTGACAAACAAGGGGGTCGTCAAGCTGGAGTATATCGGCAGATATCGCTACTACGAGCCGCTGATGACACAAAACGAATACTTCCGTAGAAATATGGATACGCTTGCAGGTCGCTTGAAGGATATCTCTCCTGTCGGACAGATTGCATCCTTTATCGACAGCGCGGATGTAACGGAGGATGATCTGAACGAGATCGAGCGTCTGTTGCAGGAGGCAAGAGCACGTCTTAATAACAAGCAATAATGGGGAATTCACATGCCTGATTTCTTGACATGGATACTTCCGTATGCGATATCGTCTCTGCTACTTAGTGGCGTGGCGATACTGCTATGCAGCGTGTGGGGAAAGCGCTTGCGCAGCAGGACATGCCTGCTGCTTTTGCTGTTGCTCTGCATTCGGATTGTTCTTCCCACGGGTCTGTTTCCGATTGCGTTGCTGCGGATACCGACGGGAGATGCAGTGATCTCGGAGGAGGGCGCGTTGCCGTCCGACGGACAGCCGTCCGTTGTCCCGATGACTCCGGTCGCCCCGGTGATCCCCGATACCGATGCATCGGAGTTGCCGTTGGATACGGGGGCAGAGGAGGACAATGAAGCTTCCGATACCGTCCCGATGCTACCGTCGGAGGAATCCATGGAAAATCCTATGGCAGTGGATGTGTGGACGCTTGCAAACTGCATCGGTTTGACCGTTTGGATTGTCGGGGCAATCGTATGCTTTGCCGTTTTTTACATCCCCAGCTTGCTGTATCGGAGACGCTTGCTCAAAAGTGCCTCTTCCGTGACCGACGGGGCACTTTTGCAAATTTATAAAGATGTTTGCTCCGACGCAGAATTGCGGCGCATACCCACGCTCTATCAGAGCACAGCGGTACATTCGCCCTGCCTGTGCGGGCTTCTGCATCCTTACATTGTTCTGCCATGCGACGGTGCATTCTCATCGCAGGAGCTGGAGATGCTACTTTGCCACGAGATTCAGCACGATCGCGGCGGTGATCTGTATATCAAGCATTTGGTCAATCTCTGCCTTGCCGTTCAGTGGTGGAACCCTCTGTTCTATCTGCTCGCACAGCGGGTGTCGTATTATATTGAGGTGGCATGCGATGAAAGCGTTTTGTGCGAACGGGATGCGGAATTCCGGCTGCAATACGGTGCACTGCTTGCTAAAATTGCGAAGAAAAGCATGACCGAGTTGCGGATGCATTACGCACTGGAGGCGGGATTTGCAAGACGTGTGGGGCATACGGCGCTCCGACGTGTGCAAAATCTGTTGGAAAATGCCCCGCGCCGCCGCGGTGGTGCAACCACTGTTGCCGTGGTTCTCTTTTGCGCGTGCTCCCTCTTTTTGTACGGCTTTTCCGCTCCAGAGGACGCTTCAGCCGTGCCGAATGATGCGATCGGAGCGGAAACGGTTATGACAGTAACAGAGATAAGCGAGGAGCCTGCGGATTCGTCGGATACCGCGGAAACGGCGCGTCCCGAGGAGCCGTCGAAGCCATCGGGCACGGAAATCGAGCCCGTCGAGGAGGAGATGCTGATCTTTTCGTATGTTTCCTCTTACAATTGGTACGAGGTTACGGGCGTCAGGGATAAAACGGTGTCCGAGGTGGTGATTCCCGATACGTATCGCGGTCGCCCTGTGGTGCGGATCGCGGAGCAGGCTTTTGCGGATTGCAGGAACCTGACACGCGTCATTGTTACCGATAACGTGAAGGATATCGGAGATGGTGCATTTCTTCGTTGTACATCCCTGCGTGATATCGTGCTGTCGAGCAACCTCGTTTCGCTGGGTGCTTCTGCCTTTCGCGAGTGCTTCGCCCTGGAGCAGGTTGAAATTCCTGGGGGTGTGATGACACTGCAAAGCGATACCTTTTATCATTGTACATCCTTGCAAACGGTTACGCTCGGAGAGGGATTGGAGCGGATTCAAAGCCGCGCATTTGTCGGGAATACCGCGCTGACAAGCTTGACGCTTCCCTCAACGGTCTGGATGCTGGACGTGTCCGCGATCAAGGATTGCGAGCAGCTGCGCACACTGTATTACGGTGGAACGGTTCGCAGCTGGGAGCAAATCACGCGTCGAACGGTACAGCAGGAGGGGACGTTGCTCACCTGGTGAGACGGCGTCGGATTTTCGTACGTGAATTGCAGTGATGGTATGAGTGAGAGCTTATATTGAATCGGAAAACGGCATTTTTGCAAAAAAGTGCCGTTTTTTGTATATTGGTTGCAAAAATATTCCCACTGTTTTCCTTGACAAATGAAGTATATTATAGTATAATAAATATATATTAAATTTTATATGCTCCGAGAAACAGGCGGAAAGGGGATGCGGCATGGCGAAACAGGATAAAATCGGACTTCTCGCCGTTGTAGGTCCTACGGCAAGCGGAAAAACCGCACTGTCTGTTGCCCTGGCGGAGCGCCTCGGAGGAGAGATCGTTTCCTGTGATTCCATGCAGGTATACTGCGGAATGGATATTGGAACCGCAAAGCCGACAGCGGAGGAGCGCGCGGGAATTCCGCATTATATGATCGACGTGGCTGATCCGCACATCCCGTATTCCGCCGCCGAGTATGTCGCGGCGGCACAGGCATGCATTTCCGACATTCACAGCCGCGGGAAATTGCCGATTCTGTGCGGTGGAACGGGCATGTATCTCGACAGTCTTCTGCGTGGTGGCTTTGAGGAGACGGCCACTGATCCCGCTCTTCGGCAGTCCCTGCTGGATTTTGCTGCACAGTATGGCTCGCACGCGCTGCACGAGCGATTGCGCGCGGTTGATCCCGAAAGCGCGGATGCAATTCACGAAAACAATGTCAAGCGCGTTGTACGCGCATTGGAAATATACGAGAGCACGGGGATAACGAAAACCGTTTCGGACAGGCTGTCCCGCACCTCCGTATCTCCGTATCGCGCGGCGGTTATCGGGCTGGACTATCCAGACCGTGAGATCCTATACGAACGGATTGCGCGCCGCGTGGAGCAGATGCTCACCGACGGACTGGTGGAGGAGACGCGGGCTCTGGAAGCAGCGGGCGTGTTTGCTACCAACGCTACGGCGGCACAGGCAATCGGCTATAAGGAGTTGCTTCCGTATCTGCGGGGCGATTGCACCGCGGACGAGGCAACGGCGACGCTGATTACGGCAACCAGACGCTATGCAAAGAGACAGCTGACATGGTTCCGTGCAAAGCAATACGTGTACTGGATTCCCATGATGCATGATGGTTCGGTGCGGGCGCTTTCCGAGGTGCTTGACGAGGCGATTGCATATTGCAGATCCGAAATTCTGATTCCTTAAAAAAGGAGGATGCCTATGACGCGCATCGCGTTTTTGAAAAAATATATACTCAAATTTGCGATCGCATTGGCGCTCCTCGGGTTGATCGTTTATATGTTAGCGCACGCAACGGGCTTTTTGGCGGGTAGCCTTTATACCATGCCCGTGCGCACAATCTCGGATCGGCAGATCACAGCCGCTACGGCGTATCTGTTTCGTGACGAGCGTGTACTGTACGCCGCCGAAGGCGGCATTATGGATACGCTTGTCGAAAGCGGCTCCAAGGTCGGGAAAAACGTGTCGGTGGCGCGTGTGTACGAAAGTGCGCTGGCGGGTGACGAATTGGAGCAGGCACAGCGGGTGGTGGACGATTTGAATCGAATGATCCGTATTTTAGAGCAAAGCGAGCTTTCGGAGGGGACACCTGTTTCCGAGGCGAATGAATATCGGGCGGAGGCAAAGAAAAACTATCTGTTTATCCGCGAGGCGATTACGTCGGGCTCTCTCAAGGCGCTTGCAGGCTTGGAGGATACGTTTCTCATTCTGCTCAACCGTTATATGACTCTGTCGGGAAAGGAAGTCGATTTTTCCGCATCTCTTGCCGAGCTGCGGGCACAAAAGGAATCGCTTCTCGGTGGGACGTACACGGAGATCAGAAACGGGGATGACGGTGAAAAACGCTCCTCGGGAACCTTTTACGACAGCTCCTACGTGGACGGCTGTGAGGGCATATTTACCGTGTCGGCACTGGATGCGCTGACTGCCGACAGCTTTGCGCAATTGCGGCAGGCATCTGCCGAAACCTCCGATGCGGGTGCCGCAGTGGGGAAAATGGTGTACGGATATTCATGGTATCTGGCGATGGAGCTGGACAGCACGCTTGCATCCCGCTTTTCCGTCGGACATGCATACGGGTTTTCGTTTCCGCAAAATGAGGGCACAGCCATATCTCTGACGCTGGAGAAAACCTGCGAGGGGGAGAATGGTACGATTCTGGTGTTCCGTTCCGACGACACGCCCGCGGATTTTGATTATTACCGTTCGCAGACCGTTGAAATCACGGTGGATTCCTGCGAGGGCTTTTATGTTCCCGAGTCGGCGTTACAGACGATGACGGACGAGAACGGTACGGAGGTTATCGGCGTGTATATCTTTGAGAACAGCACTGTACGCTTCCGCCGCGCGGACATTCTGTATCGCGGAGATGGCTACTGTATCGTGGCGCGCCCCGAGGATTCGGCGCTGACGAAGTTTGATGAAAACGATATTCTGATCACATCCGGAAAGGATTTGTACGACGGGAAGGTGTATCAATGAGCGATTTGTCATATATGGATCAAAATGTAGCATCGATCTGCAAGCGGATCGACGCGGCGCGAAGAAGAAGCGGAAAAGAGAATGTTACGCTTTTGGCGGCGATCAAATATACCGATGCAGAGCATGTCAACTATTTGCACCGCACGCTTGGAGTGAGAGACGTGGGGGAGAACCGCGTACAGCAACTGCTTGAGCGCTGGGATGCACTGGATAGGGAGAACCTGCGCATTCATTTCATCGGGACGTTGCAGAGCAATAAGGTGAAATATATTATCGACAAAGTCTGTATGATCCACTCTCTTGACAACGAATCTCTTGCGCGGGAGATTGAGCGTCAAGCGGCAAAGCGGGGCATCGTGATGGACGTTTTAGCGGAAATCAACAGTGGCGAGGAGGAAAGCAAGACCGGACTTCCCCCGTCTTGTGTTGCCGATTTTTGCGCGGGTCTTTCGCAATATCCGCACATAAAGCTACGCGGATTTATGACAATGGCGCCAAAATGCGAAAAAAAAGAGGATTATCGGAAATATTTTCGAGAAACTTCTCAATTATGTCTTGACATTTGGCAAAAAAAACTTCATAATATAGGTAGACCGATTTTATCGATGGGAATGTCCGACAGCTTTGAGATTGCCATCGAGGAGGGAGCGGACATTGTCCGCGTGGGGCGCGCGCTGTTTGCACCGCCCGAAAACGAAACCAGAAATTGAAAATAAATTGAATGAAAGATAAAGGGGAGGAACAAAAATGAATTTACTGAAAAAATTTGTTCGCAACGACAATGCCGATTTTGAGGAGGATTACGACGAAATGTACGTCATGCCCGACGATATCCGTATGGATATGCCGGGAATGGATGGTGACGACGGGGTTTCTTCGCTGGACAGCCCCAGCCGTAAGGAGCCTGAAATTCAGCCCGCAAGTATTGATAAGGTATCGCTCAAGCTTTTGCAACCCAAGAGCCATACCGAGGCAACGAAGATCGCGGACAAGCTTAAGGAAGGATGCATTGTACTGCTGGATATCAGCAATCTGTCACGCGATCAGGCGCGCCGTCTGGTCGATTTTCTGGCGGGTGTTGCGTACGTGCTCGGCGGCGAGATGATCAAGACCAACAAGAGCACCATCGTTGTATCCCCCGCAGGCGTAGACATTTCCGGCTTTGCCCCCGCAGAGGAGCCTGCACCCGAGGAGGCACCTGCAGAGGAGGTAGTCGAGGAGGCTACCGCCGAGGAGGAATACGAGGAGATTCCTGCAGAGGAATAAGTTTCCTTGCAGGGAGCTACCGCCGTGTGGCGTTGCTCGGTAAGCTTTTGAGAGAGGACTTGGAGAAGAGGGCGCACCTTGTGAGGCTTTCTTCTCCAAGACGCTGTTTTATGGGAGGAGTTTATGGCAGTTGCCTTATATTTGATCCGATCGACGGCGATTGCGCTGATCAGTTTGATCGAGCTGGCGATGTTTGCGCGCGCGATTCTGTCGTGGTTCGACCAGACTGGGGAGAGTAAAATCTCGATGTTTCTGTATGCCGTGACAGAGCCGGTGATTCTTCCAGTGCGCAAGCTCTGTGAGCGGATGCATTGGTTCGAGGGGGTACCGATCGACATTCCCTTTATGCTGACGTGGCTGATCCTGATGGTGGTTCAGCTGCTGTTGGAGGTGTTCTGATGGGACGCACGGAATGCGATGCACGCAACGCTGAACGCAGTGCCGAGCGGGATCTTCTGGAGGCGCGTCTCGATGATGCAATCGCGCAATGCGAGCGTGGTGCGGTCGCACGTCTGGCATTTTTGAATCCGCGCGACCAAAAGCGCGCGGAGCGCTTTCTGCGTGCGCGCGGCGCATGGGAACAGGCATGGCTTTGGGGCGGTTACGCCGAGGCGGAGCGTGCCTGCTTGTTTTTGTTACCCGATTATCTGCTTGCGTGTCTTTCCGCGTCTGTCGACGCGTGCGATGCCGAGGAGGTGTGTGCGCTGTTGGGCGAGGAGGTGACCGAGGCGGTGTGCGCGATCCGTATCAAGGGAAGCGGTTACCGTACGCTGATGCATCGAGATTTTCTCGGCTCGGTTTTAGGACTTGGCATTGATCGCGACGCAATCGGCGACATCGCTGTGCAGGATCCGCACACGGCGGTGGTGTTCTGTCCGCATACGTTGGGCGTTTTTCTGAAGGAGACGCTGGTGAAGGTGGGCAACGACACGGTGAAATGTATGGATTATACGCCGGACGAGCAGTTTACCGACGGTCGCAATTACCGCCACATCAGCGACACGGTCGCGTCCGAGCGGTTGGATTGCGTCGTTGCAGCACTTTGTAATTTCTCGCGGGACGACGCACAGAATGCGGTTCGCTCCGGGCTTGTCGAGGTGGATTTTGAACCGGAGGAGCGTGTGGATTTCGTTCTGCACGCGCCTGTGACCATTTCGGTGCGGGGGCAAGGGCGATTCATTCTCCGCGCCTTTGACGGAGAGACGCGCAAGGGCAGATTGCGTCTGCGCGCCGATCAGCTTATTTGATTTTGCAGGAGGTAGGTACATTGGACATGATTACGAAACAGCGCTTCGGTGAGGAGCGTGCGCTCTACGGCAGTCGCTCGGTGCATCTGATTGACTGCTCCTTTGACGGTACAGAGGACGGCGAGAGCGCCTTGAAGGAATCGAGCAATATTCTGGTCGAGCGTACATACTGCAATTTGCGCTATCCGTTCTGGCACGACCATGGCTTGACAATTCGTTCCTGCGAGATGACCGAAAAATGCCGCGCGCCGTTGTGGTATTCGGATGCGATCGTTGTTGAAGATACGAAGATGCATGGCGTCAAGGCACTGCGCGAGTGCCGCGATGTTGCGATCCGCGGGAGCGATATCAGTTCTCCTGAATTCGGCTGGTCGGTAATATCTCTTCGGATGGTGGACAGCGTAGCAGAGGGAGAGTATTTTCTGCTCCGCGCCGCCGATTTTTCCCTGTGCCGTGTCAATTTTAAAGGAAAGTACTCCTTTCAGTACGTGAAGGACGGCGTGATCGAGGATTGCGTGCTGGATACGAAGGATGCGCTTTGGCATGCCGAAAACGTGACTGTGCGTAACTGCACCGTCAAGGGTGAATACCTGGCATGGTATTCGGAGAATCTGACTCTGATCAATTGCAAAATCAGCGGAACGCAACCGTTCTGCTATTGTAAAAATCTCAAATTGATCAACTGCGAGATGTATGAAGCCGATCTTGCGTTTGAAAAGTCCGATGTGGAGGCGGAAATCACAACGCCCATTGTCAGCATCAAGAATCCGCATGCGGGAAAAATTACAGTCCCGTCGGTCGAAGAATTGATCCTGAATGAAAAAACGGATTGCAGGATTGAAATCTCCTCTTGACAAGCGCGTCGAAATATGTTATTCTAATGGTGGTAAAACTATGTTCACAATTTTAACAAATGAAAGAGACCGCCATGAAAATCAAAATCATTAAAAAGCCATATGAAGAGGTCATTGCACTGCCTCAAAAATCATGCAAAAAGCCGAAGCGCCCCAATATTCTGTTCCGCACTCTAGTGCGCCTGCTCTCGTGCAAGGATCTAATCCCCACGGGCTTCAAATGCGACAAAAAAGAGCTCAAAAGAGCGGGACGCGGACCATATCTGATTTTGATGAATCACTCCTGCTTTCTCGATATGGAGATCGCGTCGGGAATTTTTTACCCGATGCCGTACGGAATCGTTGCCACGACCGATGCATTTGTCGGTAAGGATTGGCTGATGCGTCAGTTGGGGTGCATCGAAACCCAAAAATTTGTCAGTGATCTTAAACTGATCCGCGACATGGATTATATGCTGAAAAAGAAAAAGACGAGCGTGCTGATGTTTCCCGAGGCGGGATACAGCTTTGACGGACGGGCAACGGCGCTCCCACGGAAGATGGGGAGGCTGCTCAAGCTACTGAAGGTGCCGGTGCTTCACGTACATACCAACGGTGCGTTTTTGCGTACTCCTCTGTATAATGGCTTGCGCAACCGTCGGGTGAAGGTGAGCGCCGAAGTGAAATGCCTTTTGACAGCAGAGCAGATTCAAAGCCTTCCGACAGAGGAATTGGATCGCGTGCTGGATGATGCATTCTCCTTCGATCATTTTCAATGGCAACTGCAAAACGGTGTGGAAATTCGGGAAGCGGACCGTGCGGTCGGACTCGAGCGCGTGCTTTATAAGTGCCCGCACTGTCTGGCGGAGGGCAGGACGATTGGTGAGGGGGATCGCCTGATTTGCCGCGCTTGCGGCAAAACGTACCGACTGGAGCCGTCAGGACAGATGCATGCGGAGAACGGAGAAACGGAAATCTCTCATATCCCGTCCTGGTATGATTGGGAGAGAGAATGCGTCAGACGGGAATTGGAGGCGGGCGCCTATGCGCTGGAGACCGATGTGGAGATTGCGATGATCGTTGACCACAGAGCACTGTATATGGTGGGCAACGGGCATCTGACGCATGACGGTGACGGCTTTCGCCTCACTGGATGCGACGGGAAGCTGACCTACGGGCAGAAGCCGTTGGCGACGTACAGCCTCAATTCCGATTATTTTTGGTATGAGATCGGGGATATGATTTCCATCGGAGACCGTGACCGACTGTATTATTGCTTCCCCAAACAGGAGGGGATTGTTGCAAAAACAAGGCTCGCGGTGGAGGAGCTGTATAAAATGTCTCTCGTCGGTACGCGCGGTAATAAGGAATAAAATGAAACGGCGGATGCGGGGAATACATGGAAATGTGTTGCCGCATGCGCCGTTTTGCTCTCATTTTTTGGAAAAAAGGATGAAAATCAATGTCGGGGGTCTTGACAAAGCCGTAAAAATTGTGTATAATAAAAAACAGTATGATATACTCGCGCAATTTGTGCTTTTTTCATACAAATAACAAAACACAGGGAGGTGTAAAAGAATGGTAGAATTGTGGATTCTGATTGTTGGCATTGTCGCCGCATTGGCAATTGGTCTTCTCATCGGCTTCTTGGTACGCAAGAACATTGGTGAGAAAAAGATCGGCTCTGCAGAGGCTGAAGCAAAGCGCATTTTGGATGACGGACAGAAGGCTGCCGAGGCAAAAAAGAAGGAACTGGTTCTGGAAGCAAAGGAGGATGTACTCCGCCTTCGCAATGAGACCGAGCGCGAGCTCAAGGAGCGTCGCACTGAGGTTTCCCGCCAGGAGCGTCGCATTACCCAGAAGGAAGAAAATCTGGATAAAAAGGCGGAGGCTTTGGAACGCAAGAGCGAGCAACTGGATGAAAAGCTGAAGGCAAACGATGCACTGCATGAAAAAATCAACGAGGTTTTGGGCCAGCATCTGACGCGCTTGGAGGAAATTTCCGGTTATACGGCAGAGCAGGCAAAAGAAGAACTTCTGTCACGTGTGGAAGCCGAAGCCAAGCACGAAATGGCACAGAAGATGGATGAGCTGGAAAGCCAGTTCAAGGAGGAGGCAGAGACCAAGGCAAGAAATCTGATCTCTCTTGCAATCCAGAGATGTGCCGCGGATCATGTGACAGAGGCGACGATTTCCGCAGTTGCATTGCCGAATGAGGAAATGAAGGGACGTATTATCGGACGTGAGGGGCGTAACATTCAGAAGCTGGAAACGCTGACGGGTGTGGAGCTGATCATTGACGATACACCTGAAACCATCGCGATTTCGGGCTTCGATCCCGTTCGCCGCGAGATCGCAAGACTCGCACTGGAAAAGCTGATTACGGACGGTCGTATTCATCCCGCGCGCATCGAGGAAATGGTCGAGAAAGCGCGCAAGGAGGTAGAGGCGGTTGTCAAGCAGGCGGGTGAGCGTGCGACCTTTGAGGTCAACGTGCACGGCATTCACCCGGATCTGATCAAGCTCCTGGGACGCTTGCGCTACAGAACCAGCTACGGTCAAAATGTACTGCAGCACTCCATTGAGGTGGCATGGCTGGCAGGAATTATGGCGGATGAGCTCGGTGTGGACGGAACACTGGCACGCCGTGCAGGTCTGTTGCACGATATCGGTAAGGCGTTCCCGCAGGACATGGAGGGCTCGCATGTAGAGCTCGGCGTCAATGCGTTGAGAAAGTACAAGGAAAATCCCGAGGTTCTTCATGCGGTGGAGGCACACCATAACGACGTGGAGCCGCGCACCATCGTTGCGGTTCTGGTACAGGCAGCCGATGCAATTTCGGCAGCAAGACCGGGCGCCCGTCGTGAGGACATGGAGAACTACATCAAGCGTTTGCAGAAGTTGGAAGAAATTGCAGTCGGTTTTGCGGGCGTAGACAAAGCATATGCCATTCAGGCAGGACGTGAGATCCGCGTGATGGTCAAGCCCGAGCTCGTCAACGACGAGGGAATGAAGCTGATTGCGCGTGAAATGGCGAAAAAGATTGAAGATGAAGTCAAGTATCCCGGACAGATCAAGCTGAATTTGATCCGCGAGACCCGTACGGTCGATTATGCGAAGTAATCCTGTCTTTTCCGATCCTTACGGATTTTATCATATATCTTATCATGATGAAATGATTGCCGGTTTCGGCTTCCGATAGATTGAAATACGAAATCCCCGAGCGCAAAGTACGTTCGGGGATTTCATTATTTTCGATATTTGCTCGGGTTGATTCCCGTTTCTGCGGTGAAAACCTTGCTGAAGTAGTAAACGTCCGAAAATCCGCAGGCGAAGGCGACCTCGGCGGTTGCAAGACCGTTCGTGCCCAAAAGCTTGCGAGCCAGCTCGATCTTCCGCATGGTAACGTAGCGATTGGGCGTTGTGTGAAATTGTGCCTTGAATACGTCGCCGAAGCGGCGGCGGGACAGTCCGCAGATCCTCGCGGCATCGTCAAGGCAGGATTTTTCCTTGAAATGCAAATTCAAGTATTCCTTGGCGTCGGCGACGCGGCGATCGGTCGGTGCGTAAGGTGATGTCGCAATCTCTTCGATTTGTGCGCATAAGCGATACATTGCAGCCATTGTATGGCAGTCACCCTCGGGATTGCGCCGCCACATCCGATCGATCTGCTCGATCTGCCGATAGATACTTTCGGCGTTTTCGATTTTCTTGCAAAAACTCTCCATTTCTACGGGTTCGTAGGTCGTAAAATGAATGGAATAGGAAGTCCCCTTTTCCTGCACGTCGACCTCATACGATTGGCACTGATTCATGAAATAAACGCTATCCGGTGTGAAAGAAAGCTTTTTGCCGCCGAGATTATGGATCGAGCTTCCGCTGAGCATGATGCCGATGAAATGATCTGTTCGTGAGGTTGCTTTCCAATGCATGGCGTTGGGATGGTATTTCAAAACGAAGCATATTTTTTTGATGCGCAAATTATCAAAGCCCATTGGGTTCCTCCCATGTGTGATGTGTTGTGTCTTTATTATACAAGCGCTTGGGTCGCTTGTCAATGAAAAATGGATTTTTTGTTTCCTTATTTTACAAATTTCTCAAAAAAGCATTGTATCGCGCCCGACGATTTGCTATACTGCTTTTATCAAATACTTTTCGGGAGGAAATCGATTATGACACGAAAATACAGGGCGCTTCGGGCAGAGCTGTGGGAGTATTATCGCGCGGAGGCGGATTCACGTGCGGAGGTATTTCGCGAAGTTGCCGAGCGCGAAATGGAGGCGGCATACCGCGAGGGCATGACGGTATGGGAGATGAAGCGCCTGCAGTACCGTGTGATCACCGATTACTTTGAGCCTGTTCTGTTCGGTGCATTGCCGTTTTATTACGAGATGGGTACGATGGCGGCGCACTGCGACGGCGCGCGGGATTTTCACGGTCACTGTCACGCGGGCGGCTGGGTCTATCGAAGGCGCGAGCATCTGTTTCGCGAGCAGAACGAAGAATTGTGGAGATTGCGCGAGGTGCAGGGGGAAGAGTTGTTTTATCTGATCTGCGGTCCTTATAATGACGTTTCTCAACATTTTATATATAATTATCGCCCTGTGCTTGCAATGGGCTTGCGCGGTGTGTATGAAAAAGCCAAGGCTGCTTTGGAGCGTGCGGAGAACGGCGAGGCGCGCGCATTCCTGGAATCGGTATGCGACGGTCTGCTCTGCGTCAAGCGTATTTCCGAAAAATTTGCGGAGGCGGCAAGCGTGCGCGCAAAGCTCGAGCCGAATCGCGAAAAATCTGAAAATCTTTACCGTATTGCAGTTAGCGCGGCACGTGCACCGTGGGAAGCGCCCGAAACCTTTTATGAAGCGCTGAATATTTACGCCTTTTTGCGGAAGGCAGTCGGTGCGCTGGAGGGCATCGGTGTCAATTCCTTCGGGCGCTTGGATATGGATCTGTATCCGTTCTATCGCAAGGACGTTGACGCAGGACGCCTGACACCCGAGGATGCGTATGACTTGATCTGTCGCTTTCTGATCACTTTTGATACGCACTATGATCACGACATGAAAATGGTCGGTTATGCCGATCACGAGCTGGAAAATACCTATGTGCTGGGCGGTTGCGATGCCGACGGACGACCGGTGTACAACGAGCTGACCGAGATGTTTTTGCGTGCGACACGGGAGGAAAAGATTATTTTTCCGAAGATCAAATGCCGTTTTTCGAAGACGTCACCGAAGGAATATCTGGACGCGATCAACCTTGACGTGATTCGCGGAACATCATCGGTTTTGTATCAGAACGACGACGCGACGATACCGGCTCTTGTACGCGCGGGAAGGCCGTCGGACGAGGCGCGCGATTATCTCGTGTCGGGCTGTTGGGGGCTTGTGGGAAACGGAACCGAAAAGGAGGATGGCGGTATGTACGTCAACCTGCTCAAGGCGTTCGAATATTCTCTGCATCGCAAAACGGATATGATGAAAAAGGTCGGAATGGAGTTTAAACCGATCGATGGGGCGGAGAGCTTCGAGGAGGTTTACCGCATCACCTGCGAAAACATCGGTGTTTTGTTCCGCGAACGCTTGCGTATTACGCGCGAGGGCGGAAACATGTGGAGTCGTGTGGACGTGCTTCCGATCTTTTCCTCGACACTGGAGAGCTGTATTGAAAAGGGGCGCGACGTGACCGCAGGCGGCGGAAAATATTGGGATGACCGCTTTTTGTGCTTCGGGCTTCCCAATATCGTGGACTCCTTGCTTGCAATCAGAACGCTGTGCTTTGATGAGAAAAAATACACCCTTGCCGAGCTCTTGGCGGCGGTGCGCGCCAACTGGAGTGGATTTGAGGAAATGAGACGCGACGCAATCCGTACTCCGGGATGGGGAGACGGCTCCGAGGCATCCACTTCTCTTGCCGTGCGCTTCAACACTGATCTGTATGCAATGTTGGACGGCGTGACGGGAACGTACGGAGGCCGTGTGAATATGGGGCATCTGACCTATACCGAAATCCGCTTCTGGGGGGAGCGAACGCTTGCAACACCCGACGGACGCAGAAACGGGGAGTATTTTTCGCAGGGACTGACGCCGTCCCGCTTGAAAAGGATTCCCTCTGTGACAAGTGTGATCAACACCATGGCGAAAATGGATTCGTCCTGTTGGAGCGCCAATTCCGTAGTGAATATCATTTTGCCGTCGAATCGCATGACGCTTGACACCTGCGAGGCGTTTTTGCGCGCGGTTGCGGCATCCGGTGTGCAGGTACTGCAACTCAACTGCGTCAATCGCGAGGAACTGCTGGATGCGCAGAAGCATCCGGAAAAATATCCTGATCTAATTGTGCGTGTGTGTGGATTTTCCGCCAGATTTACCAGTCTTTCCCCGGAATGGCAGGAGGAATTCTTGTCACGTAATTTCTATGAGTGAAGTACTGCTATGGGATTGACAACCGCCGTGTTATGTGATAAAATAATGGTATCATGATTGTGGAGGAGACGTATGTTTGGCTTTTTCAAGCGTTTGCTTGCGCAAAAGAATGCGGTTGCGGAGGATATTGCCACGCTGCTGGATGCGGAGGATCGGAAATGGCGCGAAATGAGCGCCGATGATCTGTTCGCCTTGGATGATACCGATCTTGTGAGTGCAGTGATATCACGTGTCTTTGGTAGCTTTGGGTCCTGCGAGGATGAGCAGGATAGGATCGCGATGATGAATGGGGATCAGCGTGTGATTTACACTGTATATACTTACGAATCCGAGGTCAATAACGGTGGGCTGTGTCAGTATCTGTCAAACGACAGCAGGTTTTTCGCACCGATGCTTTGCGAGGCATTGAAGACGATCGGAGATACGGTGCACTGTGCACATTTTGCGGCGTTTGTACGTGACAATGCAATCGATTTGAGCGGCTTGGATTCGTTTGGAAAAGATGCGATCAGACGCTATGAGAAGCTGGAAAAACGCTATCCGTTTGAGCCTTTTGATGACGCGTTTTACGAAATGCCGTCGCTTGAAGCACCGATGGCGGCTTATATTCGTGCACGCATTGTGTCGTTTTAAAGCGAAAATGATTTTGAAAAGGAGATTTTATCATGATCCGACACATTTGTATGTTTGAATTTTTGGATGAGGCACAGGGACGCACGCGTGCGGAAAACGTGGCGATCACCAAGGCGATGCTGGAGGCATTGCCCTCGAAAATTGATTGGATCCGCTCGTCGGAGGTGCACCTCAAATCCGAGAATGCACCCGAGGGAAACTGGGATCTGGTGCTGATTTCGGACTTTGATTCCTTCGAGGATCTGGAGCGCTATCGTGTCCATCCCGATCATGCGGCGGTCGGGACGTTTATGCGACCCGTCAGACGTGCCAGAGCCTGTGTGGATTTTGAAATCTGAACGCGGGAAACGGAAAAATAACCCCAAAGACCGACAAACGCCCTGCATTTGGAGCGCTTGTCGGTCCTTTTTTTGTACCGTCTGTAGGAAAAAAACTGCGAATTTTGAAAAAAGTTAAAAAAATAAACAAAAAATGCATAAAATTGTGTTGACAGAATTATTTTAATGTGTTATAATAAAACAGAATATAAAAACACGCGGCACGACGCCTGACTTGTTGTGTGCGCACGGCTGCGAATTTTTTATGGAAAGGTTGATGTGGAATGAAAAATCAACATGTTAACAACGAACGCAAATTCCAACGTAGAGGCATGCTTGTCGTTCTGGCAATGCTGATCACTCTGACCTGTTGCTTTGCGCTCACGGTTTCCGCAACAAGCGGAGATGTCCCCGACGGTGTCTGCACAAGTGCGGAATTTTCGGGATTGAAGCTCGTCAACGGTTTCTGGACCAAGACGTATGACGGTGAAACGGCAATTGATGCTTCCACCGTGACGCTCGAAGTCGAGGGCGCGACTGACGTTACCGTTACCAAGGCGCAGTTTGACAGTAAGGACGTTGAGTCTGCTACGTCGATTACCGTCTGGTACACATGGGACGGCAACGAGGCACAGCAATCGTTCGAGGCGAAGATTCTTCCCCGCGAGCTTACATGGGGCGACAAGAATGCAACCGCTTCCGTGGATTATGACCTCGAAAAGGCAGATCACACGGCTATAGCCGTTGCGGAGTCCGCAGATACCTTGAGCGGATATATCACCGGATTGGTCGGTGAGGATTCCGTAAAGGTTTCTTCTGTGGGTACGGTTTCCGTAAGCACGGTTGGTACTGCGGATGTGAGAACCTTTGCACAGGTGAGCATCGTTGCAGAGGGTGAGACGTTGGTATCCAACTATACCGTTGCCAATCTTCCCGTGGTCGTTTCGGTGAAGCCGATCGTGATCACCGATGTGATCTGGGACGCGGGCGACCAGCCTTATGTTTTCACCTACGGCGATGACGGCATTTATCAGATTTCCGCAAAGGGTGTGTACGGTGACGGTAAGACCTGTGCTCTGAACGTAATGGTCAAGGCAGAGGGCTCCGAGGGTAGCTCTGTGTATACGCTCAAGGAAGCGTACGATAAGATGCTGTACGGCGGTGTGAAGAAGGGCGAGTCCTCTTCTACCTACGTCGTTTATGCATTAATCGCAAACGAGGAGCTTTACACCTTTGCCGAAGGACTTGGCGATGACAAGTACAGCAGAAGTGTGAAGATCGAAAAGGCGATGTACGACATTTCCATTTCTGACGTTGTTTACATTGGCGAGGGCGATCTTGCAAATTCGGCGGTTACCACGCCGATCTTGTATCAGATTCCCGCAAACGGTGTAAGCATTCCCGCAGAGGTTCTGGCAAAGATCACGTATCAGTACTATCAGGGTACTTCCCTGATTGCAACGAATACCGGTGTGAGCCTGCCCGGCGTATATACGGTGAAGGTTGTGCTTCCCGAGGCTGCCGACGGCGAGTTTGAAAACTATGGCTTTACATATACCGGCGATCTTTCTGCGACGATGACCGTTTTGCAGAACTATATTACAATCGGTATCGGCGATAAGGATGCACAGCTCATTCTGTTTGGCGAACAGGGTATTTCCGCCGATCAAATCAAGCCTACGCTTTCGATTCCCGAATCCATCAGCCGTAAGGCACTCCGCGGTTTCCACGTATACGAGGCGTATACCTTGAAGCTTGAGGGCGCACAGAGCGGCGAAAAATTCAAGCTTGTCATTCCTGTTAACTCCTCTCTCTTGGATGATCAGAACTGTCACGCGCTGACCGTTTCCGATCTGTATCTGTACGACGGTATGGATACGCTGGTAGCTGCAGAGGAGAGCTACACAGTCACCTTCAGCGAGGATGGCTCCTACTATGTGGTAGAGGGACTGAATGGTAACTTTGAGCTGACTTTTGTGATCGCGCCTGCGTACGATACCCCCTTCTGGTTCACCGCTCCCGGCATTGCGTTGATCATTCTGTTGGTTCTGCTCGTGCTCGTGCTCCTGTTCCTGATCGGCTTGAAGCTACGTCAGATCGAAAAGAGCGGCACGAACCCGATTCTTGTGATCGATACCGAGGGTGACGTTCCCGAGTTCCAGCCTGTTGTGATAGCGGATAAGATTGATGATCCTGACGCATGTCTGGAGGAAAGCATTGACGATCTTGCAGAGGCTCTCCGCGATACCGTTGAGGCAGATGTTGAGTCGATCGACGAGGATGTGGATGCAAGCGTTGAGGTTTCCGAGGCGATGGATCAGATGCTTGACGAGGCTGCAGAGATCGAGCTGACCGATGAGGCTGAAGCAGAGGATCTTGAAGCTGTCAATAAGATGACAGAGGAAATGGCAGAGAATGCCGCCGAGGCATTGAAGGATACCGCGGCTGCAGACGATACTGCCGACGTTGATGAAAACGAAGTGAACGAGGCTGTTGCGGATGCAATGGCGAAGAACTTTAACGAATCTGCGGATGCTGTGGAGGCGATCGCACTGGTCGAGGAAGATGAAGTCGCAGAGGAGGAGTCGGTTGCTGTGGCAGAGGAGAACGATTCCGATGAGGATGACGACGATTCTGACGATGACGACGATGATGATGCTTCCTTCGGAGGCTTCGGCTCGATGCCGTTGACCTTCATTGATGCGGTTGCCGAGGCTGAACAGTACAACGATATGTTGGCGCGCGAGTCTCGCGGTGAAATCAGAATCGTTACCCGTTATCGCAGAAGCTATCAATCCCGTATGGCACAGTCGCAAGGCAGTGTTCAGGATTACTATAATGAGATCAAGAATCTGCTCCTTTCCTACAAGGGCGTAAAGAGCCGTATTAGCTGGAACTATGAGGCATTCAATCTTGGCAGAACCCACCTTGCAAAGTTCAATGCAAAGACGCGTACGCTGTATATCTACATGGCACTCAATCCCGAAGAATTGGCAGACAGCAAGTACACCTTCAAGGATATGTCCTCTAAGAAGAAGTATGCAAGCGTTCCTGTACTGATGAAGGTCAAGGGTGACCGCAAGTTCAAACATGCACTTGAGCTGATCGTCATGCTTTGCGAGGAAAAGCTCGGTCTGCAGAAGAAAAAGGTTGTTGAGGAAGTTGATTACAAGGTTCCCTACAAGACAACAGAGGAACTTGTGAACGACGGTACAGTTAAGAAGCTGGTTGCTGCAATCCCGCTGAATGACCAGCCCATCGAGGAAGCACCTGTTGAGGAAGCACCTGTTGAGGAAGCTCCCATTGAGGAAGCTCATGAGGAGGATGTTTCCGCTGATGCAGAGGTTTCTGACGAAGAGCCCAAAAATGTTTGATAACCGTCAAGCGTAATCAGTAAAACCTGAAGGGCGTCTCAAAATTATTTGAGACGCCCTTCTTTTTTGCAAAAGCTATTTACAAAAGACAGAAATACGTGTATAATATATAGTAAAAATATCTTTGCGGAGGTTCGCATGAAAAAGCATTTATTTGGTCGTGTCGGAAGTGGAATCCGGGATGCCGAGCGGCGAGTTGCATATACACTACACGGTGCGAAGAAGGAGATCAAGGAGACCGTGGATGCCGTGCGCGAGCGTGACCCTGCGGCGCGCAGTACGGCGGAGATCTTGCTCTTGTATTCTGGCGTACACGCGATCATTGCGCACCGTCTGGCACATAAGCTTCACAAGAACGAGCACTATTTTTCTGCACGTGCAATCAGCCAGCTGGCACGCCATTTTACGGGTATTGAGATTCATCCCGCGGCAACGATCGGTAAAAACTTTTTTATCGACCATGGAAGCGGCGTTGTGATCGGTGAGACGGCTGAAATAGGAGACAACTGCACGCTGTATCAGGGCGTGACCCTCGGCGGTACGGGTAAGGACGTGGGAAAGCGTCATCCGACACTGGGGGACAACGTGATGGTCGGATCGGGTGCGAAGGTGCTGGGGCCCTTATACGTAGGCTCTAACAGTAAAATCGCGGCGAACGCGGTGGTGTTGCATCCCGTTCCCGAGAACAGCACAGCGGTGGGCATTCCCGCAAAGGTGGTGCGCCGTGGCGGTGTGAAGGTGCAGAATGATCTCGACCAGATTCATATTCCCGACCCCGTGGCGCAACAGCTGGCGCGCATGGAGCGGACAATCGCAGAGCTGCGTGCCGAAATTGAGACGTTGAAGAATGAAAGTGGTGAGGCAGATGAAAAATAAGCAAAGAGGACGCTTTATCGTTTTCGAAGGTATTGACGGCGCGGGCAAAACCACGCAGATCGAGCTTTTGGAAAAGCGTCTGCGGGAGAGCGGCAGACGGGTCTATCGGACCGCCGAACCGACCGAATCGGTCAGCGGAGGTCTTTTGCGCGACGCCTTGAGTGGTTTTTCCAAACGTACCGTCTGCGAGATGGCGGCGATGTTTACGCTGGATCGCATCTTTCATAACGTCAATCCCGTCAACGGCATCCGCAAGATGCTGGAGGACGGTTACGACGTGATCTGCGATCGCTACTACTATTCCTCCATGGCGTATCAGGGAAGCGAGACGGACGCGACGTGGGTGCGGGATATGAATTTGAATTGCCCCGAGATTTTGCGCCCCGATGTGTGTATTTTTCTCGATCTGGCACCCGAGCAGAGCATGGCGCGCATCAATCGCGGCAGAGCCACGCAGGAGATTTATGAGAACACCGAAAAGCTGACGGCGGTACGTAAAAAGTTCTTTGACGTATTCGCTGAACTGGGGAAAACGGAGCGTATCTGCGTCGTGGATGCGTACCGTTCGGTTGAGGAGATCCATGAGGAGATCTTTAGACTTGTTTGATCCATCGCTATAAACGAAGACAGCCCTGTACCGAACGGTAGGGGCTGTTGTTTTGTATCGTTTGGCGCTTTAGAGAGGGAACGCAAAAGCTTTCACCCATAAGTTGTAGAATTTTGATTTGATTCGGTTGATTACCAAAGTTATTTCTAATTATATCATAATTTCGTGAATTAGTCTATAACGAAATCAGCGAGAGCGACCAAACGGTCACTCTCGGCGATAAAATTTATATTACCAAATAAGCCCCTAACATCTGTTTGTCATTATCCTTATCAAAGGTTAAATAGCCTTGTCTGATAGCTTCTTCCAAGACCGCGCCTCGCATAGAAAAGATATTAGCGCAAGCGTGGTCGATTTGAAATTCATCTTCTTTCAAGAACTCGGGGATTTCTTTATAAATCTGTTCTCGGCAGAATAAATAATGTCGTGTGGCTATATCGGTTGCTTTGCGGCGCAAAGACTCAAAAGATTCCTTTATCTCATTCGGCATCTTGCGGGATTTTTCCTTGCGCATAACCATAATGGCGGGAATATAACCATCATCAGTCTTTTTGATATATCCATAAGATTCTAATCTGTTTAGAATAGACTTGTCGATATCTGAACTCTTGCCATCGGCTACTGCAACCATTGCTTGCCCGTCCACATAGGTAAGAACCGGCGGCGTGCGATTTTCAATTCCGCAATACTTGAAGCGGAATTGGCGGAACATAATTTCTGGTAAATCCTTTTCGTTAGGGCATGAAACACAGCCGCTAAGACCCACATGTTTGGGCTCATCGCCGTGATGGATTTCCATACCAAGCAAATCCCATTCGCCGCCATTGGGACGGAGAGTATGTCCCCATGGGCCAATATTAGGAACATCTTTTGCGTTTTTATTAAAAGGCTTAAGGGTATCAAAAGATACGTTATCAGCTTCGATCATAAGAAGCGCCCACTTCATATCCTCATAGCTTTGATAACCTTCATGCCAATTAGGTGCATTTTTGTTTGACCAGTCAATATTATACTCCATCGTGTCAATGATCGCCTTTGTAAGTTCAGGAGCAATCCCACGCACATGTGCACAAATCTTTTCTTGTGCTTCCGCACTCACAATAAAAATGTTGGTTTCGTATTTATTGCCATTTTTCTTCATCAATGTAGCATCTACAAGTGTAGATAGTTCTTCCTCCATATACGGAAGTGCTACTCCCACCTCCATTGCCAATTCTTCTGCCGTTGCCGATGTTCTATATGCTGCAAGCATAATATTTTTACTGAGAGAACGCGAAACATAAATTCCGGGTTCGCCATTTGCCCCATGTAACCCATTAACCCAAAATGCAATATTTTCGGGATTATAACTAAGTTTTCCAAATTCTCTTGCCATATCCGTACCTTC
>JAFTPJ010000086.1 GCA_017463405.1 Clostridia bacterium | reverse complement strand
TAAAGAATTTCCTTTGCCATGTTTCTGTACCTCTTTTATCTGATTATTCTACGATTGCGAGAATGTCGCTCTGCTTGACGATGGTGTACTCGGTGCCATCCATTTTAACCTCGGTACCGGAGTACTTGCCGGTGATGACCTTGTCACCGACCTTGACTTCCATGGGGATCAGCTTGCCGTTGTCATCGCGGGCGCCGGGACCTACGGCAACAACCTCTGCAACCTGGGGCTTTTCCTGTGCGGCGGCGGTAAGAAGAATGCCGGTTTTGGTTTTTTCCTCTGCCTCCACGAGCTTGACCACAACGCGGTCGGAAAGCGGTTTGATATTCATTGTTCAGAGTCCTCCTTGTATTTCAATCCTGAATTTGTTTTTTGTTGTTGAATTTTAGCACTCAAAACAGTGGAGTGCTAACTCATACACATATTTTATACCGATTTTTGGAAAAATCAAGCCCTTTTTTGCATTGTTCACATACTTTTAACAAATTTATTGTTTTTTAGGGGGCAGAGGGTGCTAAAAAATCGATGCGCCGCACATTTTGCTCATACGAGCTTGCTCGCGTGAATAAAATAGGGAGGAAAGGTGCTTAACGGGAGCCGCCATCTTTACGGGGTTTTCCTCTTACGGAGCCTCCCTCCGCAGAGTGAAGACGTCGTAAAAAACAATGAAAAGGAGAAACCAAATGTTGAAATGGGTACTGACGGGCGGGGTTGTGCCGATCTTTTTACTGGCGGTCGGGGTTTTTTATCTTTTTTATTTACAGGGATATCCGTTCCGTGCGCCACGCAGGATGCTCGGCGCTCTGCAGGGGGAGCGGACGGTCGGTGGGGTATCGCCCTTTCGCGCGGTGATGCAGGCGCTTGCGGGAACGCTCGGCGTGGGAAACATTGTGGGTGTTGCCAACGCGATTGTGATCGGCGGCGCGGGCGCGGTGTTCTGGATGTGGATCTCGGCACTGCTTGCCATGATCCTCAAATACGCCGAGATTCTGCTTGCCGTCGCGCATCGGAGAGAGGCGCGTGACGGAAGCTTCTTCGGTGGCGCGGTGTATTACATTCGGGATTGGTTTTGGTCGCGGCAGCGGGTGCGGTTTGGCGCAGTCGTGTCGGCGGTGTTCGCGGGGCTGATGATCCTCGACGCCCTTTGTATGGGATGCGTGATTCAGGTGCGCGCGGTGACGTCGGCGGTGCAGGGCGTCAGCGCGATTCCCGCGTGGGGGTGCGCGGTGGCGTTGATTCTGCTCACGCTTCCGCTGCTTCTGTCGGGGACGCGCGGCATCTCGGCTCTGACCGAGTATCTCGTGCCGATCATGACGGCGGGGTATGTTCTCCTGTCGGCGGCGGTGCTGATTCTGCGGCACGACGCGGTGGGCGAGGCGTTTGCATCAATCTTCCGCGAGGCGTTTACGCCCGCGAGCGGTGCGGGCGGCGTGATCGGCTTTCTGACCTCGCGTGCATTGCGCGTAGGGACGATGCGGGGGTTGCTTTCGAACGAGGCGGGCTGTGGGACGGCTCCCACGGCGCACGCCGCGGCGGACGCGAAAAGCCCCGCAGCGCAGGGCGTGTGGGGGATATTCGAGGTGTTTGTGGACACGATCCTACTCTGCACCGCCACGGCGCTGGTGATTCTCGTCAGCCGTGACGAGGTCTCGCTGTATGCGTCCGACGGTGTGATGATGGCGATCCGTGCTTACAGTACGGTGTTAGGCGATTGGGCGGCGTACTTCTTTGCGGCGGCGATTCTCTGCTTCGGGTATGCGACGTTGCTCTGTTGGGGCGGCTACGGCTTGGAGAGCGTGCGATTTTTGTCGCCCAAAAAACGATGGCGCGGGCTATATCTGATTGCTTTTGCCGCGTGCGTCGCGGCAGGGAGTCTGTATGCCCCCGACGCGGTATGGGACGTTGCTGATTTTGCGATTGCAAGTATGACGTATATCAATCTTATGATGCTTCTGCTCTTGCGCCGCGAGGTACGCACAGGGACGAGGGAGGCGTTTGGGAAAGAGGAATGAATTGGGGGGAGAGGCATTTTTGAAAAAGCGCCCTCTCGCCTCAAGCCCCCTCTCTCCTCCCAAAGCTTTCCCGAAAGAACATGGCGGAGGAATGCACATCTCGACAACGCACACCGTCCGCCATGGTGCTGTCGCGCGAGATTTTCTTTCGGGATGCGTTACCGGAAGGGGCTCGTTCAGTAGTCTCCCTTCGTGAAAACGATGATAAAATTCATTTTGAACAACCGTAAAAAAATGAATATGCAGATGATTTTTTTCTGCAAAGATTACCATTCATAAAACGAAAGACGCGGTGAACAATAATGACAGAGCCGCGGACGACGCGACTCGATGATATAGATAAACGAACGGACGATGCTTCGAATCCTCATTTGATTCACAGATGAACGGTTTGCACGTCGGACCGTTCAGAAGAGGAGAAATCAAGCAATGGCAAGCAACAAGGCTCTTGTTCCCGAAGCAAAGGAAGCTTTGGAGAGATTCAAGATGGAAGCTGCAAGCGAGGTTGGTGTCAACCTGAAGCAGGGTTACAACGGTGACCTCACCTCTAAGCAGGCAGGCTCCGTAGGCGGTCAGATGGTTAAGAAGATGATCGAATCCTACGAGAACTCTATTAAGACGAAATAAGGAATCGCGAAAGCTTTGACCGACTACGGTCGGGATTCCCTCCGAAAAAGATCTCTGTGAAGTCCTTTTTCGGATTCGTTGAAGCTCCGTTGGGGGTGTTTTGGATGCAAAACCGCATGACGGAGTCGGTGCACGGAGGGTTCCTCCGCGCGCACAGCATAGGCTGAAAAAGCCGCCTCGCTCCCGTCTGATGGAGCGGGGCGGTGATTTTTGTCGCAAAATGGCGGATATTAGCATACGTATGTATGAAAAACGGGGATGTATATTTATGAGAATGATATAATAGTAAAAAATGCACCGAGTGCAAATGTGCGTTGAAATGGGGATAAAACTATGCGTTTTTATCAAAGATTAAGGGATTTAAGAGAGGATCACGATAAAACGCAGGTGGACATTGCGGAAATACTGGATATTTCGCATCAACACTATTCGATGTACGAGCGTGGCGTCCGCGAGATGCCGATGCATCATTTCGTCACGCTGGCACAGTATTATAATGTTTCCCTGGATTATCTGGCGGGGTTGGTGGATGTGCCGCGAAAGCTTCGATGACGGATATCGGGGCGCAAATTGTATGAATTTTGTTAAAATTCTTACGCGAAAGAACATGAAAAATGTGATAAATCGAGAAAAAAACAAAAAACTATTGCATTATATCTCAATATGTGATATAATATGATATCATTTTGTTTCATTTTATAAAAGATTGCTTGGTTCGGTGCAAAAGTTTGTGTCCATAGGACGCGGAAAAGCAATTTATCAGCAACGAGGAGGAGTAGGTATGAAATCCTATCATCAGAATATCCCGTTGGCCACCCCCACTATGCACGGTGATGAGATGACCTACATACAGGAAGCCTTCGATCGCAACTGGGTTGCCCCCTTGGGCTTTAATTGCGATGGCTTCGAGACAGAAATGAATGCTTATCTGAACGGTACCGGCAATACTGATTTTTTCGCCCTGTGTCTCAACGCGGGTACGGCAGCCCTGCACTTGGCTGTCAAGCTGGCGGGCATCAAGCCCGGTGACACGGTTCTTTGCAGTGATATGACCTTTATCGCTACGGTGAATCCGGTTGCGTACGAGGGTGGTAAGCAGGTGTTTGTGGATTCCGAGCGTGAAACATGGAATATGGATCCCCGCGCGCTGGAAAAAGCGTTTCAAAAATATCCCGATGCCAAGGTTGTCGTCATGGCGCACCTCTACGGCACGCCGGGCAAAATGAATGAGATCGTTGAAATCTGTAAGCGGCACAACGCACTTCTGATCGAGGATGCCGCCGAGGCGTTGGGCTCCGAATACCGCGGCAAAAAATGCGGTACGTTCGGTCAGTACAACGCGCTGTCCTTTAACGGTAATAAAATTATCACGACCTCGGGTGGCGGCATGTTGCTTTGCGAGAATGCGGATGACCGCAAGCGTGCGCTGTTTTGGGCAACGCAGGCGCGAGAGCCTGCTCCGTGGTATCAGCACGAGGAAATGGGGTATAACTACCGTATGTCCAACGTGGTGGCGGGAATCGGCAGGGCGCAGCTGACGCATCTGGATGAGCACCGTGAGCGCAAGGAGAAAATCTACCGACGCTACCAGGAGGCTTTTTCCGACCTGCCCGTTTCTATGAATCCTTATGTTGCCGACAGTAAGCCGAACTTCTGGCTTTCCTGTATGACGGTCAATCCGGGTATGGGTGTGAAGCCGATCGAAATTCTCAATCGGCTCAAGGAACATCGGATAGAGTCGCGTCCGATCTGGAAGCCGATGCACATGCAGCCGATTTTTGACGGGTATGATCTGATTACCGTCGGGGAGCGTTCCGTCGGTGAGGACATCTTCGCCCGCGGCTTGTGCCTGCCCTCGGATATCAAGATGACCGAGGAAGAGCAGGCTTATGTGGTAGACATCATCAAATCCTGCTTTTGAGGGTTACGTACATGTATGCAAAATGTTTGAAAAGGGTACTGGATTTTCTGCTCTCTCTGATCGCACTCGCAGTGCTGTCTCCGATTCTGCTGATTTTAACCGTTGTCGGGGCGATTGCGATGAAGGGAAACCCCTTTTTTACACAGTTACGCCCCGGTAAAATCGATAAACGGACCGGGAAAGAGAAGATTTTTCGTTTGATTAAGTTCCGAACCATGAGCAACGCCAAGGATCGTGACGGCAATCTGCAGCCCGATGAAGTGAGACTGAATCGGTACGGGAAATTCCTGCGCTCCACCTCGCTCGACGAGCTCCTTGAGATACTGAATATACTGAAGTTCTATATGGCGATTGTGGGCCCGCGGCCGTTGGTTGTCAAGTACCTTCCGTATTTTACAGAATCAGAAAGAGTGAGACACTCTGTAAGACCGGGATTGACGGGGTTTGCGCAAGTTAATGGGCGTAATAGCTTGAAATGGGAAGAAAAATTTGCGTACGATTTAGAGTATGTACAGAATATAACTTTTAGAAACGATGTAATGATAATTATGAAAACAATACGATCTGTATTAGTACGAGAAAATATTGGTGTTAGAGGAATGGAAACTCTGGTGGATTTTGATACATATCGTAAACAGCAAATGGAGAATGAAAATGTTCATTAAAGGAAAAAAGGTTCTGTTACGAGCTATAGAATTGGAAGATGCAGATGTGCTTCAGCAGATGATTAACGATGAAGAAATTGAACAAATGATGTGGGGATATTCGTTTCCTGTAGCATATCATCAGCAAATTAAGTGGATAGAAAATCTGTCCAATGAAAAATCTGTATTCAGAGCAATGATCGATGTAGATGATACGGCAATTGGTACTATTATTCTTTCCAATATTGATATGAGAAACGGCTCTGCAGAAATACATATAAAGTTAGC
>JAFTPJ010000085.1 GCA_017463405.1 Clostridia bacterium | reverse complement strand
TATATAATAATGAATATTTATGAAAGGAGTATTACTATGGGAAAACGATTTTTACTTGTAGTATTGGCGATGACAATGCTGTTTTCATTGTTTGCCTGCGCAAATGGAACGGATGGATTGCCGGGAAAAGACGGCATCGATGGAAAAGACGGCATCGATGGAAAAGACGGTATCGATGGAAAAGACGGTATCGATGGAAAAGACGGCATCGATGGAAAAGATGGCGTTGACGGCAAGAATGGTAATGATGGATTGTCTGCATATCAGATTGCGCGAAACAACGGCTTCGAGGGGAGTGAGGACGAATGGCTGGCATCTCTCAAAGGCGAGGATGGTAAAGATGGTGTAGACGGTAAAGATGGTAAGGATGCGAACGGTTCCGGAAGTACTATTCCAAAAACAGATCTTGCCGACGATATTGTCGGAGAACTCAATTCCAATGTAGGAAACGGAAGTGCAAAATCTCCTGCGTTGGTAACGTTTATTACCGACGATGCCCGTGTACAGGACTATACTGTTTTCAAAGATATTTTTGCAAAATATGGTGTACCGTGTACAACCGCAGTTGTGACGAATAGTACGGGGGATCCTGATAACGGAAACAATCCGCTCCGATGCACAGTTGCACAGCTGAAAGAATTGCAGGATGTGTACGGTTGGGAAATTTGCAGTCATACACGATATCATGTCAATTTGACCGCATTGACAGACGAAGAATTGGATGCGGAACTGTCGGAAAGTCGCAGATGGTTGATCGAAAACGGATTCAACGGCTACGATTATTTGATGTACCCGTACGGAAAATATGATGAGCGAGTCAAATCCTTTGCTGCAAAATATTATAAAATGTGTCGTACAACGCAGTCGGGAATCGGTACGTATCCGGTTTCTTCCTATGAGCTGAAAGGGCAGTATATTACCAATAGTACAACGATTTCAAGCAAAACGGGATTTGCAAAAAATACGGCGGAGCACTATAAAGCTTTGATCGATGATGCAAATGAAAACGGCAGATGGCTGATTCTTTGGTGTCACTCATGGGAGATTGATCAATGGGATATGGTGGATGTGATGGAAGAGGTGGTCGCTTATGCCGCCGAAAATGCACGGGTGGTCACATGTAAAGAAGCAAATGAACGAATCGGAAATACAATTGATCAAACCTCGTATTCCAATCCATATGATGACCAGTTTGTGATTCAGAATAACGGAGTTGTAAAGAGCAATATCGCAAAGACCAAGCTCGTGGCTCCCAATACGCATACTTATACCACCGCACCGTCTGAATTTGATTGCAATTATGCATCGATATGTGTAATCAGCGGTGAGAACGCGACTGATTTCCCATATGGACAGGGAGGCATTCTGATCACATATGCGTTCAGCCCCTCGGAGACAGAGGATACTAATCGGTTATACTATTATCAGACTTTTGCGCCGTATGGGAAAAATGAGTTGCTCTATCGAGGAGCGCGATCACGTAGCTCTTGGGCGAGTAGCTTTAAAAGAACAACAACTGTGTCGGTTACAACAGAGGAAAGGTTGAGAAAAAGCTTTTATAAGGTCAAGGGAGAAACGGTCTTTGATTCAACTTTAGGAATACTTGTGATATGGAACGGAAGTGATTGGGTAGATGCACTTGGTAACAAAGTGGATGTAAGCAATCCGTAAATCAAATAGAGTGGGACAAATGCGAACACATTTGTCCCACCCCTAATTTATTGCAAAATCCCTTTTAGCGTATCGGCAAAGGCATCGATCTGCTTCTCTGTGGTGTCGATTGACGGGCTGACGCGAACGGCGCCGCCGCTCGGCGTTTGCAGTGTGGTGTGCGCGAGCGGTGCGCAATGGTAGCCCGCCCGGACACAAAAGCCGCGGCGGTCGAGCTCTGTCGCAAGCGCGTCGGAGGAGACACCGTCAACATTGAACAGCAGCACCGAACCGACGTGATGCGGAGCATAGACCGTGACGCCGCGCAGATCGAGCAATCGTTCTGACAGATGCCGGTTGCATGCGGTGAGGTGTGCACGAATGCTCTCCAAACCGCGCTTTTGAATTTCGTGAATGCCCGCGGTCAACCCCGCAATGGCAGGGGTCGGGAGCGTTCCCGCCTCATATCGCTCGGGTGGCTCGTCGGGCATATGAGGGTCGAGGGAGTTGAAGCCACTGCCTCCTTCGGTCAGCGTGTCGGCAGTGATGCCGTCGCCAAGCAGGAAAAAGCCGGTTCCCTGCGGTCCCATCAGCCCCTTGTGCCCAGGGGCGCAGAGTGCGTCAATGTGCATCCGCTCCATATTGATTGCAAGGTGTCCTGCCGATTGTGCCGCATCCACGACAAACAGAATCCCTTTTCGTCGGCAAAGTGCGCCGATTTCCTCTAGGGGGAGCACGGCGGAGCAGATATTCGAGGCGTGGGCGCAGATCAGCATGCGCGTGTTGGGGCGGATGTGCTCCAATATCTCGGCGCAGACTGTTTTCGGTGTGCATGCGGGATCCGACGGGTGTGTGGGGAAGACGTTATAGGTGATGCGTCCCGTTTCAGCAAGCTTAAAGACGGGACGTAGGACGGCGTTGTGCTCCATGTCCGAGATCAGAACGTGGTCACCCTCTCGCAACAGCCCTTTGATGACCGTATTGAGAGCGGTAGTGGCATTGGCAGTAAAGGAAACGCGCTCGGGATGTGCGGAGCCAAAGAGCGTGGCAAGCTCCTCACGGCAGATATAAATATGCTCTGCCGCGCGCAGAGCGAGCGCATGTGAGCCGCGCCCGGGATTGCCGCAGTCGTATCGCATGCAATCTGTTATGGCGCGGAGTACAGCGGGAGGCTTTGGAAAGGTGGTTGCGGCGTTGTCGAGATAAATCATGCGTGAGCGCCTCCGTAAAACTCACGCGGACGGATGCCCGCACGGGAGAGGACGGTGCGGACGTTTACCGCTTGCGCGCAGGAATAGGACAGTGCATACGCACATCCGCGGCGTGATTCTCCTGAATCGGATTTTACGATATCCGCGCGGATGGCGGCGTCAGCCAACACCCTTTGCGCGCGCATTGCTTGCGTCATGGAGCCCATCACGCAATAGCAGCCGCTTTGATAATCGTGCATTGATTGCACCTCCTTTCAATGTCATTTTATGTCGGGCGGCGTCGGTCGGTGATAAAAATTTGATTTCCTATTGACAAACCGATATTTTTATGATATCATTTTGATATCTATCAAAAAAGGAGTATTGAAAATGGAAGAAAAAACATTAAAAGGGAAGAAGAACGGAATGTTGATGCTACTGTTGACTACGCTGGGGGTATTACTTTCCGTTGGCGTATTCGTGTGCGGTATCATTCTGGTAGAATCCACCGGCAATCCCGTGCTGCTTATCATCGGCAGCGTGCTGCTGTTTGTTTGCTGGATCCCGTATTGCGGACTTAAAATTCTGAACCCGCAGGAGGCACTGGTGCTGACACTGTTCGGTAAATACGTCGGCACGCTCAAGGGGAATGGGTTTTATTGGGTCAATCCCTTCTGTTCGGCGGTCAATCCCGCAGCAAAAACCAAGCTGAACCAAAGTGGAGACGTCAGCACGCACGTCACGCTCGGGGTAAAGTCAGGGGAGGCGCTTTCCATGGAGCTTGCCAGCAAAAAGCTGTCTCTTAAGCTGATGACGCTGAATAATAATCGTCAGAAAATCAATGACTGTCTCGGTAATCCGATCGAAATCGGTATTGCTGTGACGTGGCGCATTACCGATACGGCAAAGGCTGTGTTCAATGTCGACAATTACAAGGAATACCTTTCTTTGCAATGCGACAGCGCATTGCGTAACGTGGTGCGCATTTATCCTTACGACGTAGCGCCCAACGTAGATACTACGGGAGATGGCATTGCTGACGAGGGAAGTCTGCGCGGTTCGAGTGAGGTTGTGGCGGAGCGCATCCGTAAGGAGATTCAATCGCGCGTGGAGATAGCGGGCATTGAGGCAGTAGAGGCGCGGATCACTTATCTTGCATATGCACCTGAAATTGCGGCGGTCATGTTGCAGCGTCAGCAGGCGTCGGCAATCATTGATGCGCGTAAGATGATCGTAGATGGTGCGGTTGGCATGGTAGAAATGGCGCTGGAGCGCTTGAATGAAAATCAGATTGTACAGCTGGATGAGGAACGGAAAGCCGCGATGGTTTCCAATCTTTTGGTGGTGCTTTGCGGCAACCACGATGCACAGCCTGTGGTCAATTCGGGTAGTCTATACTGATGGGCGATTCCGAAAAGAAGCAGATTCCCTTGCGCCTGTCCGCAAAATTGTATGCCGCCATTGCCGCATGGGCGGAGGACGATTTTCGGTCGGTGAATGGGCAGATCGATTATCTGTTGACTGAATGCGTGAGACAGAGTAACAATAACGGAAGATACGTCTCCACCGAGATCGATTTGCCGCCGGAATTGGATATCGAGTAAAAACTAAAAATCACCTGCCACACGACAGGTGATTTTTTATGTCTGTTTGTTGTAAGACAGCACCTATCTTCCTCAAAACAACAAATCTTTTTTACCTCTGTATTAGGGAGTGGGGAGAGGCAAAGGGCGAAATGCTTGATGGATGTCAGATTGTACTTATATAAGTTTAGGGCAGAGTGAGGGAATGGTCGGAGGAGGGGGAGGTCTTCTTTAGGTCTTGGGGCTTAAAGCTCACAAAGGTAGTGTTTTCAAGACTTTATGGGCTCCGGGGGGGAGGCTTCCTGAACGCTTCCTAATTCTCTCGACACGCTTCTTTCCATATCTTTAAAAATGAATAGAAAAAGACACCCTGCGAAATACAGAGTGTCTTATTGTTTTTAATGTGTTTTCCTTTATTATAAGCGCCACGTCCGAGGTCAAAAGATTTTGTCTTTTTCATTCAGAACGAGTTTGTCTTATAACATCCGCTATCAATTAGTCGGTTACGAAGGGCAGAAGTGCCACGTTGCGTGCACGCTTGATGGCGGTGTTCAGCTCTCTCTGATGAACTGCGCAGGTGCCGGAGATTCTTCTGGGAAGAATCTTGCCTCTTTCGCTGATAAACTTGCGAAGCTTTGCGCTATCCTTATAATCAATGAAAGCAACCTTGTCTGCACAGAAAATGCAAACCTTTTTTCTTCTGCGGTTGTTGTTCGCGGGACGAGCCGGGCGTACAACTTCTTCCGTCTTGGTTACGTTGTTATCCATCTTATGAAATCCTCCTGTTCATTTTTGTGTTGCCGCTTTTAAAAGGGCAGATCGTCGTCGGTCTTCAGTTCCTCAAACTTCGGCGCAGTAGCCGGAGAGGAGGAATAGGACGGCGCGTTGTAAGTGTCGGCGTACTGCCCGGGGGCTGCTCCGCCTTCGTTCTTGCTGTCGACGAACATCGCTTCGTCGGCAACCACCTCGGTGGCATAGCGCTTTTGACCCTGCTGGTCCTGCCAGCTTCTGGTCTGGATGGAGCCGGTTACGCACAGAGCCGATCCCTTTCTGAAATAGCGGGAAATGAACTCTGCGGTTTGTCTCCAGGCAACCACGGTGATGAAATCAGCCTGCTGCTGTGCCGGTTGTGTTCCATCGGCGCTTTTGGATTGGAACCGACGGTTGACCGCCAGTGTGAAGGAGACAACGGCAATGCCGCTGGGGGTCTGCTTCAACTCGGGGTCAGCGGTCAGTCTTCCGCAAAGGACGACCTTGTTGAGATTCAAACTGGACATCTGTAAATGCCTCCTTGTTCAAGATGCGGCGCGGATTATTCTGCGTCCGCTGCGGGAGCTTCCTCGGTAGTTGCCTCTTCAGCAACAACCTCTTCGGCGGGGGCTTCGGTAGCCTTTGCTACGGGCTCGTGGTCAAGCTTAATGACCATAACACGCATCACAGACTCGTCGATGTTCATCAGACGCTGAAGCTCTGCCGGGAAAGCTGCCTCACTCTTGAAAGTTGCCACGGTGTAGTAGCCTTCGTTCATATCCTCGATCGGATATGCAAGACGACGCTTGCCCCACTCATCGATCTGGATGACCTCTGCGTTTGCAGTGATCAGACCGGTGAACTTGTTCACAGTCGCTTTAGCGGCTTCTTCGCCGTTTGCAAGGCTGACGATGAACATGCTTTCATAAGAATTGATAATCTTTTCCATGTTTTACACCTCCCTATGGACTTTTCGGCCATGCTTGTACAAAAATTTGCATGGCAGAGAGACGGGCTTTCGCCCGTATCGAGATAGTATTATACCATATCTTGCTTTCTTTGTCAAGAGCTTTTTTCAAATTTTTAAATGTTTTTGTGGTTTTTTGATAAAAAATCCCCCAACCGCCGAGGCGGTTGGGGAGGATCTAACAGTGGTTACATGAGAATACGATCAATCATCCTCACCGGGGAGCGGCGGGCGATTTTCGGCTTTGAGGATGGAAAGCTCTTGCCCGTTGATCTCGGCGTCGG
>JAFTPJ010000084.1 GCA_017463405.1 Clostridia bacterium | reverse complement strand
CCTTGTTATGTTTTCTTAATTATACCACAAGTCGGTAGGTAATTCAAGTGCTTTTGGAGCAACAATGTCTGCAAGACGCGCAGTCGGGGAAAACACGGAGATCGTGAATATTTACAAAGTTTGTGGTGACGTAGAACGGCACGACACGCGCATCTGTTGCTTGCAAAATTCGAAAGTTCTGCTTTTGAATTTTGAGTTCAGATTCTACGCGCACCGCGAAGCGGGGCAGAGGAGCGCGAGAACCCCCGCGCAACTTTCATGCGGCAAGTCTATTGAAATATTCGTAATTGTGTGGTATAATATATTACAAATCAAAGATTGCAATGGAGATTTATGAAAAAGGTTTTTCAACGTCGGCGGAGCGATGATCGGATATGGAATTATCAAGATTTCGATTATAAACAAATTGTTATCGAAAATAGGTTTACTGACAGTATGAAACGAGTTTTAATAATCGGCGGTAACGGTAGCGGCAAAACAACGATGGCTTGTCAGCTTGCCGAGATTACGGGCTTGCCGCTATGTCACCTCGATACGCTCTATTGGACGGATGATTGGCAACCGCGAGAGCGAAGCGAATTGATCACATTATTACAAGCGGAGCTTGAAAAAGAAGAATGGATACTTGACGGAAATATGCGTCGCACCTTACCGCAGAGATTGCCATACTGCGATACAGTAATATACCTTGATTTTTCTGGCATCCGTTGCTTTTTTGGAACGGTAAAAAGGCTTATTCAGAATCACGGAAAAAAACGCCCGGATATGGGAGGTAATTGCATTGAGAGGTTCGATAAGCGCTCTTGGACTTTTATCAAGAGCACTCTATCATTCAACAAAAAACACCGCGCCTATTTTTATGACACAATTGCATCGCATCCCAATGTGCAACTTATCGTGCTGAAGGACAGACGGCAAGTTGACAATTTTCTTAAATCGGTAAAGAAGGAAAAAATAAATGGATAATTTTGGAATGTCAATGTTATGGTTTTGGATTAGCTACATATTAGTAACTTGCGCGGGCATTGTCCATACCATAATCAATATTTACTTTCTCGGAATGAAACCAATGGACGAGAACGGTATGGGCGAAGGCTACGAGGCAACAAAGCCGTGGCATCCCCTTTATAACATCATTTCATTTTCGATCTTTGGCTTTGCATATATGAACGGTCTTGCAGAGCCGACTTTGACCGAAGCTTTGATTACGGGAGCAATATGGGCGGATATCTGTATCGTGTTTGATGTGTTCGGTTGGGTTCTTATCAAACACCCGTGGAGCTTGTCTTTCAAGGAGTTCTATGTGGACTACCAACCGTGGATCACGCTGATCTACCTTGCGATTTTTGCAGGACCGGTTGCGGGGTACTGTTTTACCTTGATTTGAGCGGTGAATGAGGTCTGAAAGGGGCGTAACTATGGGGAAGGTAATTTTGATCTGTGGCAAGATCTGTTGCGGAAAAAGTACATACGCAGAAAAACTGTGTTTAGAAAACAAAGCCGTGTTGCTTTCTGTTGACGAGATCATGCTCTCCATGTTCGGTCAGCATTGCGGCGATAAGCATGATGAGTACGCGGAAAAAACAAAAAAATATCTGTTTCACAAATCGTTGGAGCTCATCGAAAGCGGAATTGACGTAATATTGGATTGGGGCTTCTGGCAAAAAGAGAAGCGGGATGCGGTTAAAGAGTTTTATCGGTCGCGGAATATCGAATGCGAGTTACACTATATCGACGTCAGAGACAAGACATGGAAGGCTCGGCTTAACAAGAGAAACAACGCGGTGCTTATCGGAGAAACCGATGCCTACTTTGTCGATGAAAACCTTGCCGCGAAATTTGAGTCGTGTTTTGAGATGCCCGACAAGGAAGAAATCGACGTATGGGTAAAGGAGAAGCAGTGATATGGCAAGCAGTAAGGAATACATTGATTTCGTTTTAGACCAATTTAGTGGTCTTTCTGCCTGTGCGATGATGGGCGAATATGTTTTATATTATGGCGGCAAGGTGGTTGGCGGTGTGTATGATAACCGCCTGCTTGTAAAGCCTACACTGTCTGCAAAGGCACTTATGCCAAATGCGGAGTATCAATTACCCTACGAGGGAGCAAAGGAAATGCTAATCGTTGAGGATATTGAGAACAGATATTTTTTGAAAGAACTGTTTGAGGCAATGTATGATGAGTTACCAACACCAAAGAAAAGGAAATAGTGCAGTATAAGTTTATGGAGAACGGGATTATGGTGGATATAGAAAAAGTACAAAAATTTATCAGAAAACAGAAAGTTTGTTTTATATGTTCTGTTGATGAGAACGGTGCGCCTAATGTTAAGGCAATGTTAAAACCAAGAAAAACGAATGGAATAAAAGAATTCTATTTTTCTACAAACACTTCATCTTTGAGGGTAAAGCAGTTTTTGAACAACCCTAAAGCAAGTATATACTTTTACCATAAAGGTCTGATAAAATATGTTGGGGTCATGTTGGTAGGTAAAATAGAAGTACTAACGGATCAAGAAACAAAAGATATGATTTGGAGAAAAGGTGATACTATGTTTTATAAAAAAGGTATCACAGACCCGGACTATTGTGTGTTAAGATTTACTGCTGAAGGCGTCAGATATTATTGTGATTTGAAAACGAGTAGTTTTAGTATATAGCGGAAGAAAGATAAAATTCCGCTATGCTTGACGCCGATGAAAATGACACGTTCGCTTTTGGAATAACGGTGGACGGAAAGGTGATCGGCGGAATCGCGCGTTTCGTGGGAGGAGTATTATGATGTACGCTCGGATCAGAAAAAGCGCTTCACTAAAAGAAAAAACAGCAGATCGGTAGGTGTGATCTGCTGTTTTTTCTTATCAATCCGCAAAAACCTGCTCTATAAACCATTCGGAGGCGATCTGGTATGTTAATTCGGTTTCCACATGCTTTTGCTGATTGTTGGTGACATACTCGGTTGCCTCTGCTTCCGTATATCCCGCATTGACCATTTCTTCGACAAATACATCAAACTTTTCCTGATACTGCTCGTCGGTCCAGGTCAGTCCTGCGGTTTTTGCGATGTGGTATGCAACAATATAATCCAGCGCAACAGTTTTGGAGCTGACCAGCATCGATGTCTCGGAAAGTCCGAAATAGGAAAGATACGTATCGTAATCAAGATTATAATAATATGCCATGTAATGCGCCTGATCGAGCTGATACTGATAGAAATACATATATGCTTCCTCCGGAATCACATCGTTAATTTCGGACTGAAGGGCAAGAAGCGTAAAGATCGATTCCGCGGCGGTGTTCTTTGCCGTGGCGATTACGTATTCCTCGTAAGTCTCATATTCGATATTCTCGTAGCTGGCAAACTGCTCTTCGCTCAACGTAACGTCATAAATGGCATTCAACGTCATTTTGAAGGTGACGGGCTGACCTGCGAGGGTTACATTGTCGTAATTTTCAGGGAAGGTCACGTTCACGTCAAAGGATTCACCTGCCGTGTGTCCGATGATTCCTTCCGCAAATCCGGGAATATAGCCGCTGTTTTCAATGATGGAGATCATCGAAGCGTTGGCACTTCCTCCCTGGAACGCAACGCCGTTGTGATATCCGATATAATCAACGTTCACGTAGTCACCGCGGCGCGCGGGACGGTCTGTAATCTCACGATATTCCTCGATGGACGAGGAATAGTAATCATGGAAGATGTCAAGTCTTGCTTCCTCGATATACGCCGTCGTGTCTACCTTGTCCGCTGAAATCAACTTTTCGTTGCCGGAAAATTCGATGCTCGCAAAATCGGGGAAGGTGTAGATGGGATGCTCGGTGGGAGCCTCACTTTTACGGGTGTAGACAAGATCATTCAGCGTCAGCGTGTCCAAAGAGGAATCATAAGTGAGCGTATATGCATCCTCGCCGATCGTCAGCACCAATTGATCGCCGTCCAGCGTGTACGTCGCATCCTGCTTTGCATAGTAAGCATAGTAGCCTGTTGCAAGAGAATAAAAAATTGCGTCCGAGGAGCCTTCCGAAATCTTGATCACGGCACCGTTATCGCGGCAATACCAGAATCCGTATGCGGTACCGCTCTGTTCGGCATCGTCATTCTCCTTACCGTCGGCAGTGGTGGCTTCGTCATCGGTGTCGCCTGTCGTGGTGTTGGAGGAAGAGTCGGCCGTGTCTGCCGTGGAACCGTCACCGTCGGAGGGGGTAGCGCAGGCAGTTGCCGTGATCATACATAAAACGATCACGAGGATCATTGAAAGAATTTTTTTCATAAATCATGCTCCTTATCAATATTCTACCGCTTCATTATACATGAAAACCGCTGATTTTGCAATAGGATTTGAGCAAAGTTATAGATTCATTCATAAAAAGGGTACACTTTAGTCGAATTTTGCTGTCAAAACACGAAAATGCGCATACAATATTAGCAAAGAGAGTTTTCTCTGAAATCAACATCAAAGGAGATATTGGTATGGCAGAAAATAAATTTCCTTGCTCGCCCGGAGGCGGTAATACGCGTGAGACGGTGTGCATTGATACCAATCGTGTATTGGATTCCTGCCGCGACCGTGATTGCTTTGAAAATGTGCGCGTCTATCTTTCGGACTTTGGAAACGAGATTTTGGAGCGTACGGGAGCGATCCGCGCAAAAAGTGCAAACATCATCTGGACTTATATCGGAATGGATCCGATTCAATTCAACCGCGGCTTTTTCGCGATTACCATTCGTTTTTACGTGAAGCTGGTCTTTGAGGCATGCGTTGCAAACGGACGCTCGCAGGAGCTGGAGGGAATCGCCGTGCTGGAAAAGCGAGTGATTCTTTACGGCGGCGAGAGCAATGTCAGCATTTTCAAGAGCAACGGAATGGGGCATGAGAGCTTTTGCGGATGTCAGGAGCCCAAGTGCGGCGAGAAGAACGAGCCGACCGCAATCGTCGAAGTTGTCAATCCCGTGCTACTCGGCACGAAGATCGTGGAAAAGAGCTCTGAATGCAACTGTTGCTGCTGTTGCTGTGAAAACGATCTGCCCGAGTCGGTTTTGAATACGCTTGACGCACCGTTGAATTTTGATGACGGTATGTCTCAATCGGGTGGCAGACGCTATCTTGTCGTATCCCTTGGCATTTTCTCGCTTGTTCGCATCGTGCGTTCCGCACAGTATCTGGTGCAGGCAGTAGAGTGCTGCATTCCCGAAAAGGAATGTGCGCCGGTAGAGGAGGACGATCCTTGCCGCATTTTCCGCAATATGCCGTTCCCCGTGAATGAGTTTTGCCCGCAGGAAATGTCCGCTTCCATGGGGCAGCACGACCGTTCCTCACGGTGTGGCTGCGGATCATAATCAAACAAAAGGATGGGGGTGTCGCAATTCTGCGTCATCCCCATCAAGGTTATTCCTTTAAAACGTATTTACATTTGCCTTCGCCGCGGATGCACTCGGGCGTGATTTCCACACGTATGACATCCTCGCGCGAGGGAATTTCGTACATGATATCGGTCATGGCGCTCTCTAAAATCGAACGCAGACCGCGCGCACCCGTGTTGCGCTCCAGCGCAAGCGTTGCGATTGCCGTCAGTGCCTCGGGCGTAAATTCCAGCTCCACACCGTCCATCTCAAACAGCTTTACGTATTGCTTGATCAGTGAGCTCTTCGGCTCGGTCAGAATACGGATCAGGGCGTCCTTGTCAAGATCGTTCAAGGGAACGATGACGGGAATACGTCCGACCAGCTCGGGGATCAGACCGAATTTCACGATATCGTGCGGTACGACGTCGCGGAAAATACCGCTGTCCTTGCGCTCGGATTTCTTTTTGATTTCACCGCCAAAGCCGATGGTCTGGTTGCCCTTGCGCCGCTCAATCATCTCCTCCAGCCCCTCAAACGCACCGCCGCAGATAAACAGGATGTTTTGCGTATTAATCTGGATAAATTCCTGATTCGGGTGCTTACGTCCGCCTTGCGGAGGAACGTTCGAGACTGTGCCCTCGAGAATTTTCAGCAGTGCCTGCTGAACGCCTTCTCCGGATACGTCTCGGGTGATCGAGCGGTTCTCGCTCTTACGGGCGATCTTGTCGATCTCATCGATATAAATGATGCCGCGCTCCGCAAGCTCGATATCGTAATCCGCCGCCTGGATCAGGCGGAGCAGGATATTTTCCACGTCCTCGCCGACGTATCCTGCCTCGGTGAGCGTGGTAGCATCGGCAATTGCGAAGGGAACCTTCAGCGTTTTTGCCAGCGTCTGCGCAAGATAGGTTTTTCCGACACCGGTGGGACCAATCAAAAGGACGTTGCTCTTGGAAAGCTCGACCTCGTTTTCCACAGCTTCCTTTGCGGTAGCCTCTTTCTTTTTGCCCTTTCCGCGGGTCGGGGCTTTTTTCTGCATCGTCAGAATGCGCTTGTAATGATTGTAAACCGCGACCGATAGCGCAACCTTTGCTGCATCCTGTCCGATGACGTACTGATCCAGCGTTTCCTTGATCTGCATCGGGCGGGGAAGATCGGACAGCGTCAATTGATCGGGAGACGGCTGCTCCAAGGTCGTTTCCGTGATCAGATCGTTGCAGGCCTCCACGCAAAAGTCACAGATATAAGCGCCTGTGGGAGACGGAATGAGAAAGTTTACCTGGTGCTCATTTCTGCCGCAAAAGGAACAGTGACGTAGCTTTCCGTCGTTAGAAGTGGTTTTATTTGCCATGAATGACGTAAATCCTTTCTTGATTAAGGACGTTTTGCGACGATTTTATCGACCAAACCGTACTCCAGCGCTTCCTGTGCGGTCATGTAGTTGTCGCGGTCGGTGTCGCGCTCGATGATCTCGATCGGCTTTCCGGTGTTCTCGGAAAGGATTTTGTTCAGGGTTGCCTTGATGCGCAGGATCTGCTTTGCCTGAATTTCGATATCGGTTGCTTGACCGCGCGCACCGCCCAGAGGCTGGTGGATCATGATCTCACTGTGGGGAAGCGCCAGACGCTTACCCTTGGTGCCCGAGGAGAGCAGGAACGCGCCCATGCTTGCCGCCATACCGATGCAGATCGTGGACACGTCGCACTTGATGAACTGCATGGTGTCATAGATTGCCATGCCTGCGGTAACGGAGCCGCCGGGGGAATTGATATAAAAGGAAATATCCTTATCGGGATCCTGTGCTTCCAGGAAGAGCATTTGTGCCACGACCAGGGAAGCGGTGGTATCATTGACTTCGTCGGAGAGAAAAACGATGCGGTCATTGAGCAAACGGGAGAAGATATCGTAGGAACGCTCTCCGCGGTTGGTCTGCTCCACAACCATCGGAACCAACGCGTCTTTTGCATAATCTCTGGGATCAAACATCTTTTTCATACCTCTTTTCTGATGAAATGATGAACCGGAAATAGCAGATGCGACTTCCGGTTCAGACAATTGGCTATCTTACTTAACGATTGCGCTTTCCTTAACAAGATCCATAGCCTTCTTAACCTTCATATCCTCGGCAATGGAATCCTCGGGAATCAGCTCGCGAACCTTATCAACCTCCATCTGATATTCATCAGCGATGCGCTTGTATTCGTTGTTGATATCGGTTTTTGTGGTTTTGATCTTTTCCTTTTTCGCGATCTTTTCCAGAGCCAAGCGGAGCTTCACCTGCTTTTCAGCCTGGGGACGAAGCTGCTCGCGAAGCTTATCAAGATCCATACCGGTGTACTGGAAGTAGGTTTTCAGATCCAGTCCCTGCATACGCAGACGGTTGTCGTAATCGCGTACGAAGTTTTCGGTCTCGGCTACGAACATTGCTTCCGGAATATCAGCCTCCAGCTTTTCGATCAACGCGTCAAGGATCGCGTTCTCGAACTGATTGTCAGCCTCGGTTTCATGTCTCTTTGCGATTTTTGCCTTGACATCGTCACGATATTCAGCAATTGTATCAAATTCGGAAACATCTTTTGCAAAATCGTCATCCAGATCGGGAAGCTCGATGTGCTTAATCTTGAGGATCTGCGTCTTGAAGACGGCTGCCTTGCCTGCTAGCTCTTTTGCATGATACTCGGTAGGGAAGGTTACGTTAACGTCGAAGTCCTCACCGATCTTGTGACCGACGATTTCTTCCTCAAAGCCGGGGATGAAGTTGCCGGAGCCGAGCTTGAGAGGATAGTCCTCGCCTTTGCCTCCTTCAAAAGCGACACCGTCAACAAAGCCCTCGTAGTTGATATTGCAAACGTCGCCCATCACAGCCGCCGCATCGGTAACCTCGATTTCACGAGAGTTGCGCTCGCGAACCGTGTTGATCTCTCTCTCGATTTCCTCGTCGGTAACCTCTGCTACCTTCTTTTCCGCTTCGATACCGAGGTAGCCCTCAATCTTTACATCGGGCTTCACGGAGACCTTTGCGGTCATTACTAAACCGTTTTCATCGATGGAAACGATGTCAAATTCGGGCTGACCGACCATATCCAGCTTGGATTCCTTGAGTGCTTCATCAAAAGCACCGGGAAGTACCTCGTTTACGGCATCTTCATAGAAGAAGCCCTTGCCGTACATTTTTTCGATGACAGAGCGGGGCGCCTTGCCCTTGCGGAAGCCGGGGACAGAAATTTTGCCCACCTGCTTGCGGTAAACATTGGATACCGCCTTGTCGAATGTTTCCTTATCAACCGAGAATTCCAGTGTGTATACGCTCTTTTCGGTTTTTTCGGATTTGATCAAACTCATTTTTTTAAGTCCTCCAAATTCAAATGGTGTTTTTTACATACATCTTATATTGTATAATTTTTTTTGTGTTTTGTCAATAGTTTTTTGAAAAATTTGGTGATATAAATATTTTTTATTCAAAGCGGACGGGCAAAGGTGTGAAATTCAAATAATCTGCGGCACATAAAACGAAGTCGATGTCCTCAAATCGCATCGTGCGCGGCGCGTGGTAAGCGCCATGAATGTGTCCGAAATAACAGGTTTTGATCTCATACGCATGCAAAACGTCCAGAATCTCACGACAAACGAACTCACCCCAAACTGGCGGGAAATGCAGAAAGACGAGAATTGGAAGCGCTCCGTTCCCCTCGGTTTGCATCCGTTTGGCTTCCTCCAGACTCATCCGTAAGCGGATGACCTCGCGGTTGACGATGCGCAGATAATCCACGCTGCCGACCGTGTTCTGCTGGGATTCCTCCACAAACCATCCTCTCGTCCCACATGCGATGCAATTCTGAAGAGCATAAGCGTTATTGTAGAGCATTTTGATGCTTGTAAGTCCGTTTTGCGCCCAAAAAGCATTCATTTTGGTGGCGGTCGACCACCAGAAATCATGGTTTCCTTTTCCAATCAGCTTGGTGCCTGGCAGAGCATCGAGAAAACGAAGATCGTCAATCGAATCCTCCAGCTTCAAACTCCATGAGATGTCACCCGGGACGATCACCGTATCCTCCGACTTGACAACCGCAGACCAGTTGCGACGGAGCTTATTCATATAATCAGTCCAGCGCGCGCCGAACTTATCCATGGATTTTGTGCCGTCTGATGACAGATGCAGATCGGCGATGACAAAAAGCGACATTGCGGAAAGCTCCTTTCAAGGTATATTTGCGGTCAGAGCGGACAAACTAATGATCGCGGAGTCAAGGCAACACTGCACAAAAACGCACCATCAGATTTATGCGATATTGCCTCAATTCCGCAATCGGAAGAACAAAAGGGGACGATACAATGGAAGAAAAAAAGTATGAGAACGGATGCGGCTGTAAGCATATCAAGGGGATCAAGTGCAACGTTCAGAACTGCTACTACCATGATTGTGAAACCTACTGCACAGCAAACGAGATCGCGGTGGGACCTCACAGCGCAGGCACCTCGGGTGAAACGCTCTGCGCTACCTTTAAGCCGAAGGAAAACTGAATTTCTGTCATTCTGCAGAAGCGGCATTGCCTGTTTTGGCGGGCAATGCCGTACATATTTTTATAAGGCAACCATCCATCAGGTTTGTGCGGTGTTGCATTAGATGTTCAGATATTTCAATACAGCATCCGCCATTTCGTCACGTTTGACGACCTCGGTAAAACGAACGGCGCGGCTTGCAAGACCTGCCAGCGGATAGGGAATCTCTGTGGTGGTTGCGGCAGAGAGTTCATCCAGAGCATCGAGATCGTTCGTCGCTTCCTTTCCCGTGATCGAGCGGTAAACGTTGTTGGCAAACTTATAGGGGCTTGCGGTGGAATCGATGACCGTCGGGTGCGTATCTCCCGTCTCGGCAACGTACTGCTTCGCGGCGCTGATGGCAACCGCGGTGTGCGTGTCAGAAAGATAACCATAGGACTGATAGGTTTCATTGATGATGTTTGCGGTTTCGTTCTCGTCGGCATAGTAACCGACAAAATTCTTATCAATCTCCGCCTTGACGTCAGCATCGACGGTATAGCATCCGTTGCTCTTGAGTGCGTCCATGTATGCCGCGGTCTTTTCACTTCCTGCGGTAAAGTACAGCAAACGTTCGAGGTTGCTCGAAATCAGAATATCCATCGAGGGAGACATAGTCAGATAGAAATCGCGGTTGCGGTCGTAGGTACCCGTGCGTAGGAAATCGGTCAGGATATTGTTGGAGTTGGAAGCACAAATCAGCCGATCAATCGGAAGTCCCATCAGCTTTGCAAGATATGCGGCAAAGATATTGCCGAAATTGCCCGTGGGAACACAGACGTTGAAGGTGTCGCCGGGCTTACATTTGCCCGCGGAGATCAGATCACAGTATGCGGAAACGTAGTAAACGATCTGCGGCGCAAGACGTCCCCAGTTGATGGAGTTTGCAGAGGAGAAGAAATAGCCGTTCTCGTTTAGCTTTTTCGCCATGCCCTCGTCGCCGAAAATGACCTTGACACCGGTTTGCGCATCGTCAAAGTTCCCCTCGATTGCGCAAACGTTGACGTTATCTCCGGTTTGTGTCGCCATCTGTAACTTCTGCACGCGGCTGACACCGTCCACGGGATAAAATACCATGATTTTGACACGGTCGATATCCTTGTATCCCTCAAGCGCGGCTTTTCCCGTGTCTCCGGAGGTTGCAACAAGGATTAGCGCGGTGCGCTCCTCGCCTGTTTTTACCAGCGCGCGGGAGAGCAGACGGGGCATGATTTGAAGTGCCATATCCTTGAATGCCGCGGTTGGTCCGTGCCACAACTCCAGTACCTCAAAATTGTTGTGCAGATGGACGAGCGGTGCGGCACCGCCGACAAAGGATTTTGCATGATAAGCGGCAGTGCAGTCGGCAAGCAACTCCTCATACGTATAATCGGTCAGAAATTTCGCAAGAATTTTCGCAGCACGGACAGGGTAGCTCTCCTGACAAAGAGAAACGATTTCCTCCTGCGTCAGTGTCGGGATACTTTCCGGAACGAACAGACCTCCGTCCTCGGCAAGCCCCTGCTTGATGACTTGTGCGGCACTTGCCACTGCCTGTGCCTGACTTCTTGTGCTTTTGTACAACATGGTGTTTCGGTTCCTTCCTATGAATAAAAATTGGTCAATTCAGATATTTTTTTGCAAATTGATAAGCGTTTTCAAAAAAGATCGCACGGATCAGATCCTCGGAATAATTCTGTTTCAGCATTTCCTCGGCAAGACGCGGAAGCCTTGAAACATCTGACAGCTCGACTGGAAGCTCCGAGCCGTCCATATCGCATCCGAGGCATAGAGAATCACGGGCGCCGTGGGCGAGAAAATACTCCATGTGGCGCAATACGTCCGTGACATCTGCGTTTCCGTCCTTGCGTAGAAATCGGGTGTAGAGATTGATTCCGATCACACCATGTGTGTCGAGGATGCATTGGATCTGTCTGTCGCGCAGATTTCTGGATACGGGACAGACCGCAAACGCATTGGAATGCGACGCGATCACTGGACGTAAGGCATGCGCCGCAAGCTCGAAAATCGCATCTGCGGAGCGTTCCGATGCGTGAGAGATATCAGGGATCATCCCGATTGATATTGCACGCAACATCGCATTTTTTCCGAATGTACTCAACCCCTCGTCAGTATCATGTGCACCGCCGATGCAGGAGACGCCGCTCCAGAGCGGGGTGATGATGCGGATGCCCATTTGGTACAGCCGATCGATCCGACGGATATCCCGATTCAAAATCCGAGCATCCTCAAGGGCGAGCAGAAGCGTCGGAGAATTGCTCGATGCAGTGGCAAAATCCGTGCAAATGTGCGCCCGCTTGCCTGTTACCGACTCATCGGCACATAGATTTTCCCACATGCGTATCATGTGCGCCCAACCGTCCTCGTCCGACAGCGCGCTCGGGGTAAACAGTGCCATCACCTGAACGTACCGCTCAAACGGAGCGGCTTTTGCGAGAGAAACGGCAAATGGATTGTCATACAAAGGCTTTGCAGACGAAAGCATCCGCAGGGCAGTATCGCAGTGAAGATCGAATAAGGAAAGCTGCATAAAAACTCCTTTCAGTAAGCCGCCTTGATGTGATGGATTTTCGCGACCTTGCTTTTGGAAGATTCCGTTTCCTTTAGGAGCCACACCTCGATTACGTCCATGCGAGGCTGTTTTTTTGTCGGCTGTCTGCACAGATACTGTTGCGCCGCAAGACGCGTCAGCCGTTGCTTTTCTGCATGTACGGCATGCTTTGGCGGCGGTGCAGTCGGCAGGGAAGCGGGGGTATAGGTTCTTGTTTTCACCTCAACAAAGATGATTTCCTTCCATGTTGTGGCAATGATGTCGAGCTCCATGTGTCCCGTGCGCCAATTGCGCTCCTTAACAGTATATCCGTGCAGACGCAGATAGCGCACAGCAATTTTTTCGCCGTAGTCGCCGATCTGCTTTTTCGATTCATCTGTCTTCATCTTTGTTCAGAAAACGGATGAATTGCTTTCGATGTATCGGGGACGGACCGTATGTGCGCAGCGCCTCCATGTGCTGCTTCGTACCGTACCCCTTGTGCTTGGCAATTCCGTATTGCGGATACCGGCGGTCCAGCTCGATGCAATCGCGGTCACGTGCCACTTTTGCCAGGATGGATGCCGCCGCAATACTCGGGCTGATCGCGTCACCGCCGATCACAGCCTTTGCTGGGAGCGGAAAATCTCTTGCGATATTTCCGTCGATCAGGGCATAGTCCGCCTTGATTTGCAGTCTGTCGATGGCACGCCGCATGGCAAGAAGATCCGCTTCCAGAATGTTCATTTCGTCGATCTCCTCCACGCTTGCCGATGCAATCGAGTAAGCGATCGCATGCTCACGGATCAGATCAAAAAGTTTGTCTCGCTTCTTCGGTGTCAGCTTTTTGGAGTCGTTCAGTCCCTCCAGCTCCAACCCGATCGGCAGGATACAGGCGGCGGCAAACACGGGACCGCACAGCGGTCCGCGTCCTGCCTCATCCACGCCGCAGACCGCCGCAAAGCCCTCTGCCGTTAATTCCTTTTCCAGGCGATAGTCAAGCATGAAGCTCCTCCTTAGAGTATCTGTCAAGGGTAATACGTCCGATTTTTGCGGCACGGAACTCGTCCAACAGCATCAGAGAGGTGCGTTCCGCATTGATCTCGCCGCCGCTGATCAGAAATCCGCGCTTTTTGCCGATGGTAAGAAACAGATCGTAATCCGAAAGCTCCGAATATTGCTCCATATCCCCCAGCTTATACCGCTCGGAGAGCATCACGGGGTAGAGCAGGCGCAATCTCTTGCAAAGCACAGTCGCCAGCGATTCGGTGTCCAGTACGCCATCGCGGATCGCCCCCGTCAGGGCAAGATTTTCACCTACGCGGCGCTCCTCGAATTTGGGCCACAGAATCCCGGGCATATCCAAAAGATCAACGCCGATCTTGGTGGAAACCCATTGCTTGTCCAGCGTTACGCCGGGGCGGTTTTCGACCTTGGCTTTTTTGTTTCCGCAAATGCGGTTGATCAAAGACGATTTTCCGACGTTCGGGATACCGAGCACCATCGCGCGCACGCGTCTGTTCATGCCCTTCTCCTCGTATTTGCGAAGCTTGTCGGTCAGGATTTCCTTGATCGTCCCCTCCATGCGATTGAGTCCCTCACCGGTGACGCAATCGGTTAGAAGACAGCGCGTATTTTGGTTTGTATAGCGTTGCAACCACAGCTTGTTCTGATTGGAGTCCGCAAGGGAAGCCTTGTTCAACAGCAACAGCGTGGGCTTTCCCTCGGTCAAACGGACAATTTCAGGGTTGCGTGACGAATAGGGAATGCGCGCATCCAGAATTTCTATGATAATATCTACGTTTTTCAAATTCTCCGAGATCATACGGCGTGTTTTCGCCATATG
>JAFTPJ010000083.1 GCA_017463405.1 Clostridia bacterium | reverse complement strand
ATCGGGGTGAGAAACCAACACGTCCTTCAAGTACGCGTCCATCGCGTCGTGAATGTGCGGCAGGCGGGCATCGGTCTCGGCAAGCCACACCTCGGGCAGGATCAGATTGAGCGTCGAGGGTACATCACCGACGATTGCCTCGGTGCGCTCCCAATATGCGGGCTCGCTGGTGTACTGGTCGCACGCAACGACCGCCCAGCGCGTAAAATCGGTCTTTTTCAGATCGGGCAATAAAATTTCGGCAGACGTAAAGCCGATGTCCTGATATTTCATTGGGATACCTCCGTGTGGAAAATGTTATTTTATTTTAGCATACATCGCGCAAAAAGTCAATCCCTCAACGACAGATGCCTCGAAAAAGATAAAAAAGAGAAAAATTCACACACAGCGATATAAAAACGGGACCGCATTTTATATTGACTTTTTGAATCATCCGTGATATAATAGAATCAATTGAACTGAATGCGAGGTGAAAAAATGAAAATCTATTTTGTTCGCCATGGGCATCCCGATTACAGTCGGGATTGCTTGACAGCGCTCGGGCATCGACAGGCGGAGTCAGCGGCAAAGCGCTTGCAGCCGTGCGGAATCGAGCGCGTGTTTTCATCCACTATGGGGAGAGCTTGGCAAACGGCAGTACATACGGCGGAGCTGTTGGGCTTGGAGATTGCTCCGTGCGATTTTGCGCGGGAGATCAGCTGGGGCACAATGGATGGTGAGCCGCTTTTAGACGACGGAAATCCGTGGCTGCTTATGGAACGGACGATCGCGGAGGGACAGAGCTTGTGCGATCCCGATTGGCGTTCGAGTGAGTACTATCGCAATAACAAGTTCCTTCAAACCACGAGCGGTGTGATCGCGGGGCTTGACGCGTGGCTTGAAAAATTGGGCTACAAGCGCGAGGGCGATTATTATCGGGTCATGCGTGAGAATACCGACGGAGCGGTGGCGCTGTTCAGCCACGGAAACGCGTCTGCGACAATGTTTTCACACCTGTTCAATATTCCGTTGCCGCAGGTTATCGGTCTTTTGTACATCGATTTTACGTGCGTGACCGTGATCGAGCTGCCGGAGTGTTACGGGAGCCTGGTATTTCCCAAGCTGGTTTCGGCGGACGCGCATCATATCGCGGGGTTGGATGTCGAAAATGTGAGTGGGGATTGACGGCACGGGAACGTGACAAGAGTAAGGGGGATCAAATGCGAAAACGCATTTGATCCCCCTTACTCTTGTCTTTGATTCAATTTTCAACAAGGATCGTCGAGGCTTGGATTTTTATCCAAATGTCGCAATCGGCGCGCCGATTGGCGTAGCGGCAAGATGTGTTCGCACGAAACGTGTAGCCGTGATAAACTTTTTGCAAAAGGGTTCCCCCGCAAAAATACCCATAATCTTTTCTCAAAACACAATTCTCTTTACCGTTCGGACGCGGCAAGCGGATTCGTCGAGGTCGAAGATCGCGCCGTGCGCACGGATGTCGCCCTTTGCCACGTTGAAGCGGGTGGGGAGTTGGGTGCGGAAGCGGCGGATGACATCGTCGCGATCGGTTCCGATGATGCCGTCGGTGGGACCGCACATGCCGAGATCGGTGATATAGCCCGATCCGTGCGGCAGGACGCGCTCGTCGGCGGTGGGAACATGGGTGTGCGTGCCGAACATCACTTGAATTTTGCCGTCGAAGTCATACGCCAGCGCCAGCTTTTCGCTGGTTGCCTCGCCGTGGATGTCAAGCAGTGCGAGGTCGTACGCGCCTTCTTCGCGCGCGAGGATCTTGTCCAGCGTTTCAAACGGACAGGCAAGCGGATCGAGAAAGGCTCTTCCGCTGATGCTGATGCAGAGCAGCCGCCAGCCGTCTACGTTCAGGATTGTGTATCCGTTGCCGGGTGCTGTGGGCGGGAAATTGGCGGGGCGGATGATCTTTTGGTCATTTGCGTCGAGAAAGGGGTAGATTTCCTTGAGACCGAACGCGTGATTGCCGAGCGTGATCAGATCCACGCCTGCGTCGAGAAGACCTGTGGCGTCCTTGGGAGAAATGCCGCGGATCTCGGTCACGTTCTCGCCGTTTGCCACGGTGAAGTCGATTTTTTCGGTTCGCTGCACCTCGGAAAGATGCGCCCGAAGATAGGGGACGGTGTCGCTGCCGACCACGTCGCCAAGCGTAAGAATACGCATATACGTTGCCTTTCTATGTGGGGATTATCTCAATTCAAAGAACTCCACTTCCTCGCCAACGGGACCGATGCAGAAGCCCATGCGTGCAGGGTAGGGAGGATCGGAATTGAAGCAGATGTCGGTGGGCTCGATGGTAATCTTGTAGCCTGCCGCACGCGCGATTTCGATGCATTCGTCCACGCTGTCAACCTCCAGCGCGATGTGGCGGAGCGCTCCCTGGGAGAGCACGTCCTTTCCGTTGGCGCAGATTTCCAGAACTCCCGCGCCCGTGTCGAGCATGATGCAGGGGTATTTTGCATCTCCGCCCGTGGTCCAGGTTCTGACGATTTCCATGCCGTACAGATCGTGATAGAAATGCACGGTTTCCTTGAAATGCTCCTCGCTGATGCACTTGAGCGCGATATGATGGATACCCTTTGTCAATCTTTTCATGATGTTCCTCCGAAAATGTGAATTTGATACGAAATGAAGCTCGTTGCATGTATTATAGCATAAAAATTAACGCTTTGCAATAATTTTCCAAATTTTCTTACGGAATAGGATATATGCATGGGAAATCGGTGATGACCGAATTCGGTGTTTTTGTATATCGCACTTCGCCGGCGGAACAGATATCGGAGTATCATGTGCGGTTCCGTTCGGTCCGCTCGGAACCGAGGCTCAGAATATTTACGTTTTAATCGCGAATTCTGTTCAGCACGTCACGCATCAGCGGATAGAGAGCCTCTGCCCAGCGGCGACAGCCCTCGGCATCTGGATGCCCTCCAAAGCGTGCGATATGCGGCTCTTTCGCGGATTTTCCGAGCACGGGAACGGTATCGAATACCGCTTCCACATACGGAGCGAGCATGATTTGGATATACTCGTTTACATCCTTCCATTTTTCGATCAGTTCTCCCCCGTAATTGAACGGGGGAACAGTCTGCAGGACGATCTTTACCCCCACGGCGTTCAGCGCATCGACAATCTCGGAGAGATTGCGTTTGATCTGTATTGCATTTCCTGTTTGCAACAGATCGTTGACGCCGAAGCAGACCACGGCAAGGTCTGCTTGCTTTGCCTTATAAAACCATGCGCCGAGGCTTGCCGCGTCGGAGGCGCGTCCGAAGCCGATACCGAGGTTCCAATAGGAATTTTTCTCTCCAAGCATTTCAGCAAGACGTGCGTTCCAATGGTCGTAGGAGTTGCACTCGGTGCCGATGCCCTGCGTGATCGAGTCGCCCCAGAAAACGATTCTGCGCTTGACAGGACGGTCACAGCCCAGCATACCGAGGAAGGGAACGTGTGCGCTATCGATCCATTTGCCGTCTTGCTTGATAAACGCGGGAATGATGCGCTCCTCGTGATAGGGGATTTCCTTGCCGCTAAAGGTGTATTCGACGCAGATATAATCCCCGCTTTTTGCCGTCAGGGGCAGTGCGTCGCTGGCGAAAAATTCTCCCGGCGCGACCGTTTTTTCATGCTTTCCGTCGAAGGTCAGCGGGAGCATGTCCACACTTTCCAGCGCCGCGGGATCGCAATTGTCAGTAACGGCAACGCGCACGCAGATAAGCTTCCATGTGTCGATGATACGGTTGCATTTTGCGACGTCGCCGTGGTTGAATGTGCTGTCAAGAATATTGGAAAAGAGCAGGGAATAGTTGTACGTGCCGCCTGCAAAGACACGGTAATAAACGCGCCCGATTGCCGGCTTGACGGATGAAATTCGGGTGAAGAAGAGTTGATTTGCCGAGCCTGCCGTCGTGTTGGACGTGTAGCGGTTAAAATAATTCATTTTGGGAATACCTCCTCTGTAAGACTGTTACCATTATAACAGATTTCCGTTGCCATTTCAATGCGTTTTTTGCTTTTTGTCGGCGGATTTCTGTTTTTACAGAAAAAAACGCAAAAGCTCTTGACAAAGCTTTTGCAATATGGTATACTTTTTAACGTATTCGCGATAAAGATCCTTGGTCTCACTCTATTTTTTTTTAGCGCAGATCATGTTGTTCGGAGGCTGGGTTCGTTTGAGCTTCATTTTCCGGGTACAGATTATTTTTAGGAGGTACCCGAAATGAATAGCGGTACAGTTAAGTGGTTCAATCCGGAAAAGGGCTACGGCTTTATTTCCAACGACAACGGCGGTGACGATGTGTTCGTGCATTTCTCCGTAATTCAGGTTGAGGGCTTCAAAACCCTTACCGAGGGTCAGAAGGTTACGTTTGATACCGAGCCTGATCCCAAGAACAGCGCAAAGTTCAGAGCAATCAACGTTTGCCTGGTATAAGCAAAAAAGAGCCGTTTGAAGCGGCTCTTTTTTTTCGAGAGATTGACTTTTCTATGGAGTTATGGTATAATGACGTTGAAAAATCTCTTTTTGAAAAGGGGACTGCTATGAATTTTCAAAAATTAAAGGATCTGATCGCCTCCCTGCCCGGACGTGGCTTTCCCGCGAGTGATATTTCGGTTGCAAGGGACGGTGTGGAGGTGTTCCGTGCATCCGCTGGATACGCGGACGCCGAGATGACGCGCTCTGTGACGCGGGATGATATTTACTGGGTGTTTTCTATTTCCAAGATCGCGACCTGCATTGCCGCGATGCGTCTTGTCGAGGAGGGGCGGATCGACCTCTACGCGCCCGTTTCGCGCTATCTTCCTGCCTACGGCACGCTGACCGTGCAGCATGCCGACGGAAGCGTACATCCCGCACAGAACGAGATGACGGTTCTGCATCTGTTCACGATGACGGGCGGCTTGGACTACAACGGAGAAAAAGGAACGCTGAACGCGTTTCGCGCGTCGCATCCGCACATGACCACGCGCGAGTTCGTGGACGAGCTGGCGAAGCAGCCACTGTGCTTTGAGCCGGGTACGCAGTTTGCCTACAGCCTCTGCCACGACGTGCTGGCGGCGGTGGTTGAGGCGGTATCGGGTGTGCGGTTTGCCGATTATATGCGCGAGCAGATTTTCGCGCCGCTCGGTATGAACGACACACATTACCATCTGCCGGAGGAAAAGCGCGACCGTCTGACGGCGGTGTATCGGTATCGTCACGGCGTGCATCGCGCGGAGCATCTGCCCGATTACCGCGTGCCGACCTACCGTTATTCCGATTGCTACGACAGCGGCGGAGCGGGACTTGCAACGTCGGTGGACGATTACATGAAGCTGCTCGGTTCGCTTGCCTGCGGCGGCACGTCGCCAAACGGATATCGCGTGCTCAATCCGGAGACGGTCGCGATGCTCGGACAAGGCTTTTTGAGCGACGCGATCCGCGAGACATTCATGCCCACCCGCCTGTACGGTTACAGCTGGGGTCTTTGCGGTCGCGCACACGTCGATCCGCATATTTCCGACGCGCGCTCGGCAAAGGGCGAGTTCGGTTGGGACGGTGCGGCGGCATCCTATGCCTTGGTCGATCCCTCCAACCGTGTGTCCATCTTCTTTGCAACCGAGGTGTTGGGCTCCAACTACGCCTATCATTATCTCCATCCGCTCCTGCGTGACCTGGCATACGAGGGCTTGGGATTGTGATTTTTAGTGGAGGATATTTTTGTGGGGGAATCTTCTTGAAAGAAGTTTCCCCCACACCCCCTTCAAGAACTTTCACAAAGGGGGATGATCTACCCTCATTGGGAATCGCTTTCACAGTGGTTCCTTTTTTTGATCGGTGATGTGAAAGCTTTGTTTGTGTGAACATGGTTCTGCATCGTTGCGGATTGCAGGATTTGTTTTTTTCTAATAGTTTCTAACAATGGCTCCCGCAAGTTTTTGGGGACCCTGCCCCTAAAACTCCGGAAGATACAAACAGATAACAATCTATGTTCACACTCTCATAATTGTAGGGATCTGACGTACAGAGCGATTCGTCGGCTGCCTGCCTCTTTATCCCATCGGAGGGAGGCTTCCTTAAAATGGCGTGCAACAAAAACTCCGGACATGCATTCGGTCGGAGATCTTTGTTCTCCGATATCATATTGCATTTTTCAAAGCGTTGCGAGGCGCTTTGCCTGCGCGAGAGCATCGGAAAAGCCCGTAAGGACGTCGTTGCCCTCAATATTGCATTCGAGTGTGACCGTACGGTGGAACAGTGCGGTTTTTTTGAGCTGTGCAACCTTTTTCTGCCAATCGATCGTTCCCGCAGGATGGAAGGGCGGCAGGTGTGCGTCGCACGTTCCGTCGTTGGTATGCAGATGCATAGCGACAAGGATATCGCCGTAGCGATCGAGATAATTCTCCCCCGGCGTGAATGCGTTTTCATGTCCGCTATCGAAGCAAAAGCCGAGCGCGGGGCTTTGAATGCTCTCCAAAAGATAATGCACGTATTCCGGAAAAACCGAGTTTTCCAATGCGAGCACGACGCCGCACGCCTCCGCAGCCTCAACCGCGCGGCGGTAGCGTGTAAGACCGCGCTCCATACTTCCGACGGGGCGAGTGAGTCCCCACGTTACGTGCGCGACGCCGATGCGGATGCCGAGTGTTGCCATTTCGCGCAATTCACCGATCAGTCGGTCGGTCACGGCGTCGCCCGCCTCCTCGTCCGACCATATGGCGTTCATGCCGCAACCGGTCAGATGGATGTTTTCTACGGGAAGCCCGTATTTGTCCGCAAGGCGGAGCTGGCTCTCCCACGACCCCTCCGTAGCGACAAGATCGCGCTCAAAATCGAGACATACGGCATCGAAGCCTGCCTCGGCGATCGCGGCGATGCGTGTCTCGATCGGCACATGCCGGGAAATGCCGGAATTGATGGAAAACGTTTGCATGATGATCACCTCCGTGTGTTGTATTCATTATAGCACATGCGGAGGGGCTTTTCAACCTCCAATCGTTTTTTTGTCTTGACAATTTTCGTGAAATGTCGTATAATAAATGTAACATGACATATGGAGGCTTTTATGGAAAAAATCATTCCCGAATTTTTACGGTATCTGGGCAATCTGCTCTTACTCACGCTCGGCGTGATCGTGGTCTGCGGTCTTGCTGCGTGGCTGGCGGAACGGTTGTTTGTGCGCCTGTCGGGCGTCGGCAAATTCGTCTACGTTTCCTCAATCGTGGGAACGCCCGTGCATGAGCTTGGACATGCGATTATGTGTGTGATTTTTATGCATAAGATCACCGAGATGCGACTGTTGCTCCCTCCCGGGCATCCCTCGGGGACCTTGGGTTACGTGTCGCACAGCTTCCACCCGAAAAATCTCTGGGCGCGGCTTGGCAACCTGTTCATCGGCGTCGGACCGATTTTCAGCGGGCTCGGCGTGATGATTCTGATGCTTGTGCTTTGCTTCCCGAACCAGTGGAGTGCGTATGTGGAGACGTCGAATATGTTGGTCGGTGGCTCGTCGGAGTTCGGCGAGATTGTGAGTGGCGTGTTCTCGCTGTTGCTCTCCATGCCGGCGGCGTTTGCGGATTGTTGGTGGCAGGCTTTGATCGGTCTCGCCGTGATTTTGTTCGTTTCCCAGCACATCACCTTGAGCGGTGCGGACATCAAGGGCGCGCTGTCCGCGATTCCGCTTTACGTCCTGCTCCTTGCTGTAGTTGCGGGCGTGACGATGGCTTTCGGCGTGCAGGGAACTGTGCTCGCCGCACTGCATGTATTCAATTTGTGGCTGCTGTCGCTGTTCAGCATTGCGATTGCGTTCTCGCTGGTGTGGATTCTGATCGCGCTGGTGATCTGGGTTCTGCGCCGCGCAAGACATTGGTTTTGATTTGGAAAGGAGTGTTTTCTTATGAGAGCTTATCTGGAGCAATTTTTCGAGGAATACGGCTATTCCGAGCGTGACACGGGGGAGCTGTTGCGCGCATACGACGCGATCGTTGCAAATGGGGTGGCAAAGGAGACCTGGGAGGCACTGCTGGACACATATGCGGCGGACATCAACTGCGATCTTGCACAGATGCAGGAGCGTGCGGCGGAGCTGTCGACCGCTGTAAAGCTGCATCCCTATACGCTGAAGTTGCTTTTCTATATTTGCCTGACCCGACAGGCAAAGGTCTGTTACGCCGCACGCGGGCTGTCGGATACGCTGTTTTATGACACGATGATGGATCTGAAATACAAGCTGATCGAGTGCCGCGAGGTGTATGGCATTTGCGGCTCGTTCGTCTGTTCGTGGTTTGTGCGCTTCTTCAAGCTGACGCGCTTTGCACTGGGAAGATTGCAGTTTGAGGTCGATCCGTTCCGTCACAGCTATGAGAAAAACGGTGTTGTTCTGACGCCCGAGAGCCGCGTGATCAACGTGCACATCCCACGCACGGGGACGCCGATGGACGAGGCATCCTGCAACGAGGCGTTCCGTCTGGCAAAGGCGTTTTTTGCGTCCGAGATCGGCAACGCGCCGACAGCGTTTGTATGCCATTCGTGGCTTCTGTTCCCGCAGCATGAGACGATGCTGTCCGAAACATCGAATGTGTACAAATTTATGAAGCGCTTTGACATTTTGGAGTCGGGCGAATATGAGAACTTGTCTGAATTGTGGCGTCTGTTCGACCGCCCGTTCATCAGCGTGGACAATTTGCCCTACGATTCCTCCCTGCGCCGCGCATACGTCGACCGCATCAAGGGCGGCGGCAAGACCGGATGGGGATACGGCGTGTTCCTGTATTGATCCAAAAAACGGTTGCTCATACCTATCGGTTTTGAGCGACCGTTTTGTTACTTTTGGGTTATAAATTGCGAACGGGTTGTTTTTTCGCCAATGCCTTGGTACCGTCGGAACAGATAGAAGACGACGGTCAGGAACAGAAGTCCCGTAATCAGCCAGGAGACGGGGTAGGAGAGGTAGATTGTTTCCAGATTGAAAAAGTAGGCAAACACTGTATAGATCCACACGATTCGGAGCACGCAGGAGCCGAAGAATGCGATGACGGTGGAAAGTGTCGATCTTCCGAGCCCGCGGATGGTTCCGGCGCACGTGTTCATGATCGCGTAAATGAAAATAGCGGGCCACTTCCAGAAGATTCGCGTCGTTGCCGCTCCGTAAGCGAGGCTGCCGAGAGGATCTTCGGTGTTCTGCACACCGTACAGTGCGAGCAACGGATCTCGCAAAAGCATTCCCGCACCCGAGAGCACGGTGGCGGCGACAGCCGAAATCAGGCAAATGCATCCGAATGCACGACGGACACGGTCGTACTTGCTGGCACCCGCATTTTGCGCGGTAAAGGTAGCTGCCGTGGTTGTGGCGGCATCCAACGCCTGAAGGATGAAGGTTTCGATACTGCTGGCGGCGGTATTTCCTTTGATGACGGGGGCGTACGTTGCGTCGGGAGGGGTGACGGCGTTGTTTACAGAGAGGATGGAGGACTGAATGAGGATGTTGGATACGGAGAACAGGGAGCTCTGTATTCCCGAGGGAATTCCGATCCGCGCGACCGTGAGAAACTCCTTACGGTGTATACGAAGCTTGCAAAAGCAGAGGCGGCAGTCGCCCCTGTCTTTTGCAAGATAAGCCCACAGAATACAGGCGGAAGCCAGATTCGCAATTGCGGTTGCGATGGCAACCCCCTCTACGGAAAAATGCAGGAATGTAACGAAAAACAGATTCAGAACAATATTCAGTATACCTGTTCCCGTCAGGACGTAAAGTGAGGTTTGCGTGTTTCCCTGTGCGCGCAGGATGGCACAGAGAACGTTGGTCAGCGACAGAAACGGCATGCACGCCAGGTAGATAAAGGAGTAACGCAATCCCAGTGTCAGTAAATTTCCGCCATATCCCATGGCACTCAATACGGGACGGGATAAGGCAATTCCGATTGCCGCACCGACGACTCCAAACAGCAGGCTCATGCAAACGGAGGTGTGGACGGAGCGTGTCGTCCTTTCCCGATCTCCCGCTCCGATGTTTTGCGCGACTACGACGTTTGCACCGACGGAAAAGCCGATGAACAGGTTGCGGATGAGTGCCAGGTAGGAGCCAACCGAACCTACCGCTCCCACTGCGTCGGGGTCGGATGACAGCCCTACGATCATCACGTCTGCGGCATGATAGAATTGCTGTAAGAGGTTGGTAAAGATCAGGGGTAAAATAAATTTGACAATGTTCACAAGGAGCGGTCCCACGGTCATGTCAGTCTGATGCGACGGTTCCTTGCCTGTACGTATCATATTCTCCGCCTCCCGATTTTTTGCTGTATTTCGCACTTTTTTGATTTCCTATTGATTATAGCACAAAACTGTGATATAATCAAATATGAATTATCATATATAATCATAGATTATTTTCTATGGAGGAATGAAAATGGATACGGCGGAGAGCTATGTTTATCGGGTATATTTGGAAAAGAGCTTTTCCAGGGCGGCGGAAAAGCTGTATATTTCGCAACCGTCCTTGAGCGCGGCGGTTGCACGCAAGGAAAGAGAACTCGGGTTTCGGATTTTCGACCGAAGTACGAAGCCCGTTTCGCTGACCGCGCGGGGTGCCATCTATCTGGAAATGTTAGAGGAGATTGCCGAATGCGAGCGGAATATGCAGCGGCGTGTGCAGAAGCTATCGAACGATCAGCATCAATTTATCGGCATCGGAGGTGGCTCATTTTCCACATATTATCTGATGACGTGTATATGCGGGGCATTTTATCGCCGTTATCCGGGCGTTGAGGTCATTCTTGATTTCGGAAGCTTTGGCGCGGCGAGCGCGATTTCCGAGCGCATTTCGCTGTTCGATAAGCTGGACAAGGGAGATCTGGACGCTGTATTCAGCTACGAGTATGACACGGAGAGATACGATGGGATTCCCGTGTACAGCGAGCGTCTGGTGGTGGCGATGCATAAAAGCCTTGTGACGCCGACGCTGTTGCCGTACGCCGTTTCGCACGAGGCGCTGTTGAACGAAAGCTACGATCCTGCGTGCGTGCTGAACGGTAGGGGGTTGTTTCGGGATATCCCCTTTTTGGATTTTTCGCGTACGAGCCATACCTACCGCTATATGTCGGATCTGTTGGGGGATTACGTTGCGTCGCCGCATAAAATCACCAATTCCAGACACAGCGTTGTACATTTCAACATGATGCGCGCGGGGGCGGGGGCACTTCTTGTCAGCGACTACGTTGTTGCAATGTCCTCTGTCGGGCAGAGTGATATCGTATACTTCGTTTTTCCGAAGGAGGCTTCCACAAGAAGCATTTATCTGATCACAAAAAAGGAGGCTGTATTCCATTCCAACATGCGGAATTTCATCAGCCTTGCCAAGGAGATCGGGAGTAGCCGTCAAACAACGCCGTTTTACGACTGACGGTTCCCGTTACCTGTGTTTTTTGCTCGCATTTCGTTTTTTCTTGCTATTTCTCTTGACATTCTCCTTTTTTTGTGTTATAATTTGAGAACTGTTCTCAAATTCAAGAAAGGGAAATTCAAATGAAACGAAACGAATACCGTACGGCAGGGCGTGGAGCGATCAGCGGCTTTTTCGAGGCGCATCCCGACTGTCAGTTTACGGCGGACGAGCTCTATGCCGCCGTCAGCGAGGTGGCGTCGGTTGGAAAAAGCAGTGTGTATCGGCATCTGTCCGAGCTGTGTGACAAGGACGTTGTTCGCAAATTCCGCAGTGAGGAGCGCGGTTGCAACGTCTATCAATACGTTGGAACCGGCTGCGATTGCCGCGATCATTTTCACGAAAAATGCACAGTGTGCGGCAAAATCCGGCACCTCGATTGCCACATGACCACCGATTTTGCGCTTCATCTGTTGCGTGAGCACGGATTTTCGGTCAACTGCGGGCAATCTATTCTGTATGGTGTCTGTGCCGATTGCCGCGAGCGGGGAGGTGCCTCCCATGCATGAGTTTATGCACGCGCTGTCGCATTCCTTCCTGCACACCCTGCAGGATACCGCGAAGATTTTACCGTTCTTATTTTTAACCTATTTGCTCATGGAGTTTCTTGAGCACAAAGCGGGCGGCGCGACCGAGCGCTGGCTCCGCGGCTCGGGAAAGGTCGGACCGCTGCTCGGCGGTGCGCTCGGCATGCTTCCGCAATGCGGATTTTCCGCCGCGGCGTCGGGGCTTTACACGGGACGCATCATCACGACGGGAACGTTGATTGCGGTGTATCTTTCCACCTCGGACGAGATGCTCCCGATTCTCGTTTCCTCGGGGGCGGAGCTGCCGCTGATTCTGAAGCTGCTCGGCACCAAGCTGGTCATCGGCGTCGTGGCGGGGTTTTGCGTGGACGGTGTCGCGCATCTGGTGCGCCGCCGCACGCATCGCGAGCCACAGCCGCAGATTGAGGAGCTTTGCGAGCGCGAAAACTGCGATTGCGGCAACCGATTCGTGCTCTCGGCGCTCAAGCATACGCTCTATATTACGTTGTTTTTGCTGATTTTCACCTTTGCGATAAACCTTGCAATCGAGCTGATCGGGGAGGAGAACATCGGAGCCTTGGTGCTTGACCGCCCGGTGCTTGGGAGCATCCTTGCGGCGCTGGTAGGTCTGATTCCGAACTGCGCATCGTCCATCGCGCTGACCACGCTCTATATGGAGGGGGTCATCAGCAGCGGCGCGATGCTTTCGGGGCTCCTGGTCAACGCGGGCGTCGGTCTTGCGATCCTGTTCCGCAACAACCGCCCCGTGCGCGATTCCTTCCGCGTGGTGCTGATTCTGTGGTGTATCGCCGTCGTGTCGGGCATTCTGATCGATATTACTCCCGTTGGCGCGTGGCTGTATTGAGGGTGACGGATGTCAGCGAATCGTGAAAGTTAGAATGTTACCGTTCTATGGATAGCTGACAGGAAGAAGAAAGCGTGTACGAAAGATGACAGGTGTTTAACGATCAAGCCATCCCCGGTTGCGCACTCTCCTCCCTGTCAACGGCATATTATGAAGTGAAAATATTGAAGAACAGACGCGCCGTTGACATCCCGCCCTCTCGGAAGGGGCTTTGTTACGTTGCTTCCATTTTTTGCAAACCTATGTCTGATAAGCATTGCCGCGATCAGTCAAATAATCCTGACGCTGTTTCTCATACATTTCTTTATTACGCTGCCACGCAAGATCTTCACGTTCAACTTGACGCTGATAGGCAAGATCTGCAGCACGAGCGCTATTTTCATTAGCAGCATTAAACATTTCCCATTGGACACGATTCGCTGCAGCAGCCGAATTTGTTTGAAATTCACGATCCAAAGCCGCTTCATTTCTCATCAAATCAACAAACCGCAGCCATGTCAAATCATTATCAGAAGCTGATTGATCAACAGCCCTAATAGAGCCACTTGTAATTGGATCTGTTGCAGCTTTTTGAAAAAAATCAGAATTAGGCATCATAAATCAAAATCAGAATTAGGCATCATAAAAACCTCCTTGACAAATTATTAAAAGTTTGATATACTATCACTAAGGAGGTGATAGTATGGAAGAAAAAATACTATTTGAGATATTAGCTGAACTAAAAGAAATCAATAAACAACTCGAAGAAGTCAAAGAAATTCAAAAGAAAAGTTGCAACTTTCTTTTGGAACAACTCCAACAAAATGAACTAACAACCAAAATTTATCGCTAATCACGCGCGCGGTATATTAAATTATATCGCGCGCGCACGTTATTTCAAAGAGAATAGGAAGAACGTGTTGTAATTCTTAAAATTTTGTGGTATATTAATATCGCGGAATAAATCAAATAATTAGAAAAAGTGTAATTTCTTTTCAAAGGGATAATTATGCTCTTTTTAACCATGCTACCATATGAATTGAGCAAAAACGCTAATTCCGGATGGTAGAATGCTAAAAAGAGCCATTTTTCCTGATTTGATTTGTTCCGCGACAAATTGGAGTTTGCGTTTTTCGGTGCGTCGGCTTCGGTTGGCGCACCTTTTTGTTTTTGGAAGTGCGCAAGCTTTTCAAAAAGATAAATATGCTGTTGATGCCGCCGTCCCTCATCGGATGGCGGTTTTATTACGTTGCTTCATTTTTTTCGCAAATCTATTGTAATTCTCAAAATTTTGTGGTATAATAGCCTTGCGAAACAAACTAAATATAAGCTATGTGGCGTTTTTATTATGAAAGGTATACTATACCTTTTTTTAGCCATAATCATTTTTAGAACTTTGCAAAAATGCAAATTCCACTAAATGGTTATGGTAAACGCCAATTTCTATTTAGTTTGTTTCGCAGCATTCGGAGTTTGCGTTTTTCGGTGCGTCGGCTTCGGTTTGGCGCACCTTTTTGTTTTTGGAAGTGCGCAAGCTTTTCAAAAAGGAGAATACAAAACATGCGGGATATTTTGCTTGACAACGATTACAGCGGCGATGTTCCCAAAAAATGGTCGTTTATGCCGGAAATCGGCGAAACGAACGAAGAAAAATTCCGTCATGCTACGGAAGAAGAACGAATCGAATGGCAGCACACCCTTGTTCCCGAAAAGAGGGAGTTTTTTCTGCAATGCGTAGATCGTTTGGATCGTTTTGCGATGGAAAACCACGCGCGAATCCGTGTTTCCTGCTATAACCGTTCTCCATATATCGCACACATCCGCGTATTTGGTACTGTGCTAAAATTCGACACCCTGAACAAAAGGGAGCTTTTGACGTGGACTGTCAGCCAGGCAAGTGAATTTAATCTTATACACGAAGAAGATGCGTCTGTGATCGATATTCGCATCGATTGCTGTGTGCCCGTTTTGGATTTTCGACCGAAAGAAAAAGATGAAGAAGCTGATACAGACCGGCACTTTCGCGAGACACCGTTCGATTTTTAACGGTAAGGTATCACATCGGAGCTTACTCCATCTGCAGTCGCTCGATCAAAAGAACGCTGAAGGCGGTAATTATGGCGGGGTAGGGCAGATATGTAATATAAGGATGGTAATGTATGATTGCGTAGGTGGGATCGGTTTCCCAGGCGATCATGTAAGAAATCAGATAGACAATCGCGTAAAGAAGGATGATCGGTGCTTCGATTTGCAACAGAATTTGCGACACACGGCTCGGCGTACGGCATTGGAAACGGCGCATGGGCGGACTCCTTTCTGAATGTTTATCAAACGCCGCGAAATGTGTATAGAGGCGTTCGGATACGATTTCATTATACAATATGCGTGGATTTTTTTCCATATAAAATGATTGGTATTTTTTCCGCGGGGTGCATATACTGTATAGAGCTTCCTTCCGCGGGTGCGACTTGATTGATTGTGAATAAAAAAACGCTTGTTTTTGAATTTTTATTCGCGACAGGCGGAGCGGTCGGCAGTTTTTGGGGCAAACGAAACAAACTGCTGCTTTTTTTATTTGAATTGATGAGCCCCTCGGAATCCTATAATGGAAGAATACCAAAGACGCAGTGGCGTTGAATTGTTGCGGAGGACTTTATGGAATCATCGAAACTACTTTTCAGTGGTTGCATGCGGCTGACAGAGGAGCACATTTATTTCGGCGGCATGAATCTTACCTATCAGTTGCTTGCTTTTTCGGAAAAGGGTTTGAGCCGCTATCGCATTCGGATTGTCAAAAATGAGGAATCCGATGTGGCGGATCTCGGGACGGATCTTGTGCGGGCGGTCGAACGGTATCAGATGCTCGTGCGGGGAATCGTGACACCCTGTGCGCTGCAGGATGTGATACAGGAATTACTGTATGCATAAAAAACGAAAAAATTGAAAAAACTATTTACTTTTCAGCTTTTTTGTGTTATACTGAAAATGTAATTTTTTCAAAAAAGGAACGCCCGATGCAAAAAGGGCGCACGGTAACCGAAGATGAAATGTCCGGCTTGCGGATTTTCCAAAAGTGAAGTGATCGACTCGCGTCCCGTGACCGAGAGCAACAGCATTCGCCGACGCAGAGAATGCCCTGCGTGCCAGAAGCGCTTTACGACCTTTGAAACGATTGAATCCATTTCGATCATCGTGGTCAAAAAGAACGGTGGCAAAGAGCTGTTTGATAAGCAAAAGCTGCTCACAGGAGTACTCAAGGCAACGCAAAAGCGTCCCGTGGACGCTGTGCTGCTGGTCAATGAGATCGAGGCAGAGCTGCAAAATACGTTGCGCCAGGAGGTCTCATCCATGGAGCTTGGCGAAATCGTCATGCGTAAGCTCAAGGCGCTTGACGAGGTCGCTTACGTGCGTTTTGCGTCGGTCTACCGCGAATTTAAGGATATCGACAGCTTTATGCAGGAGCTGCAGGAGCTGAAGGGACGGGCAGATCTCAATCGGATCTGAATCAGCGGAGGAAAACGAAAATGAAGGCATTGTTAGTGGGCGATATGTCCCCGACATACATTACCGACCCGCTGTTTGCACAGAAGCAGACCGACGCGCTGTTTCACGACGTGCGGGAGCTGTTTGCGGGCAACGACGTCAATTTTGTCAATTTAGAGTGCGCGCTGACCGAGCACGACGGGAACATCGAAAAATTCGGTCCTCCTTTAAAGGCTTGTGCGGCAACAGCGGATACCCTCCGTGAGCTGGGCGTGACCGTGTGCGGATTGAGCAATAACCATATTTTTGACTATGGTAAGAAGGGCGCTCTCGATACTATCGCGCATCTGGAGCGTGTGGGGCTCGATTATACGGGCTTTGGCGAGAATTACGGGGATTCCCGCAAGAATTACACCGTAGAGAAGAACGGCGAGCGCATCTGCATGCTCGCGGTCTGCGAGCATGAGTACTCCTACGCGCTGGAGAACCGTATGGGAAGCCGCCCATACGACGAATACGATACGATGGCGGATATCCGCGCGGCGCGGCCCGATTGCGACCGCCTGATCGTCATCTATCACGGTGGCAAGGAGATGTGTCAGTACCCGTCTCCGCGTCTTTTCAAGCTCTGCCGCGCGATGGTGGACAACGGTGCCGACGTGGTGCTGTGTCAGCACAGCCATTGCATCGGGTGCTACGAGCAATATAAGGACGGACATATCCTGTACGGGCAGGGCAATTTCCATTTCGTCAAGCCGAAATTCCTCGTGGAGAGCGAAAAGGAGAAGTGGGATACCTCTCTGGCGGTGAAGTATGATACCGAAACGAACGCGATCGAGTTCGTTCCGTTGCACGTTTTCGGGGATGGTATCGAGATTGCGAAGGGCGAGGTCGCAGCGCGCATCATGGACGGCTTTGCATCCCGTAACGAGGAGCTTGCAAGCGGCGCGTGGAGAGGGAAGTGGCACGACTTCTGCATGGGGGTCAAGGCGCAGTATATCAAGGTGCTCGCCGAGGCATTTGCGCCCGGCTCGACCAAACGCCAGGACGATAACTTCGGGCACTATCTGGATTGCGAGGCACACGCTGACGTTTTTCGCGAAATCTGCCCGACGGCAAACCACACGAACGAGATTTGAGATAAACAATGGGATGATACCGTGCGGCTTCGTGACGGTCATCCCATTTTTCGTGCAGGAAGCCCTCTCCGTCACGGCAAGCCGTGACGGAGAGGGGATTTTTATTGCACAATTACCAAAACAATGCCTCCGATTTTTTGCAAAATGACGGTTTGAGACGCAAAAAATGTGTATGGTAACCTCGATTTGAACGCAAAAAAGCCCAAAAACGCGAGAAAACGAGAGGTTTAGTGGTGCTAAATTAAAAAAATCAAAAAAAGTTTCAAAAAACACTTGACAAGACGGAACGAATGTGTTATAATATGCGAGCATGAAAAAATATCTATCATTATTTTTGGAGGAAACACTACAATGTCTACATTTATGCAGAAAAAAGAAAATGTAGTTCGCAAGTGGTACGTTCTGGACGCAGCAGGCAAGCCCATGGGTAAGACTGCTGTTGCAGCTGCAGATCTTCTGCGCGGCAAAAACGCTCCCGAGTTTACCCCTCATGTGGACTGCGGCAACTTCGTTATCGTTATCAACGCAGATAAGGCAGTGCTCACCGGTAAGAAGATGGAGCAGAAGGTTTACTACCATCACTCCGGTTATATCGGCGGTATGAAGGCGGTTCAGGCAAAGACCATGATGGCAACCAAGCCCGAAAGAGCTATGGAGCTTGCAATCAAGGGAATGCTTCCCAAGAACAGCCTCGGCGCTAATGCATTCACCCGTCTGAAGGTTTATGCCGGCGACGCTCATAAGCACGAGGCACAAAAGCCCGAAGCTTACGAGTTTTGATTGAGAGAAAGGAAGGACACAACAGATGTATACAAGTTCTAAGCCCTATTTCTACGGCACCGGTAGAAGAAAGAAGTCGGTTGCTCGCGTTCGTATCGTTCCCGGCACCGGCGTGATCACGATCAACAAGCGTGATATCGACGATTATTTTGGTCTGGAGACCCTGAAGCTGAT